>NZ_JBZYWI010000266.1:0-1385 GCF_058932755.1 Quadrisphaera sp. DVD1 | reverse complement strand
CTTCGGGGCGTGTCGTGTGGAGCAGTTGAGCGGGTGAGAGCCAGCGAGGGCGAGGGGCGGAGCTGGCCCCGGCGACCCCTCCCACGGGGGAGTCCCCCCGCCCTGCCGAGGGGTGCACCGACCGCGGTGGCGACTCAGTCCTCCTGGCGCCGTCGACCAGTCGCCGGCGTGCGGGCAGTCGGGCTTCTGGCCGGCCTTCCTGCGCGCCTCGTCCGTGGGCCGCTCGCCTCAGTGTGGCCAGCTGCATGCGCCGACAGCGCGTCGTGAGACGAACGGCCTGGAGGTGCAGTGCGGGAGTCGGCGCACCGCACGACGCCAGAGCCGCCTTCTCTACGAGCACTGCCACCTCGGCGCTGCAGCTCCCGACCTCTGCCGCCGTGGATCGCCTCGAGGGGTCGTCCTGTCGGCAGCGTGCGACGGGCCACCGAGTCGAGGGGGCGCCCAGCTCGCGCGGAGTTCAGCGCCGCCGGGGGGAGTGCGGGAGCTGTTCTCGGCTTGGGGGTAGCCCGCGGCCACGACCGCCGCGCGAAGTCGGAGGCTGCTCGTATCCGGTGGTGCTAGCGCGATGAGTGCCGTAGTGGGGGAGCTCCGCGCGAGCAAGGCTCGGCGAGCCGGTGAAGCCTCTCGGACTCGCCGGCAAGGGTGACGGCCGGCACATGTGAGCGTGCGCAGGAAGCGCAGTGCCGGCTGCACGACCGGAGGGTCGCGCTGCTCGTGCCGGACCCACTCCCGACTGCGCAACTGCGTCGGCGCCCTCCGTCTCTCCGCCCGGGGCTTCGGGCGGTCGTCCACCTCCGACCGTCGGGGTGGCTCACGCCGGGCCCGTGGCGAGAGGCGCTTCCGCGCGCCGAGCTGCTGACGGCGGGCGAGGCCAGGCGCCAGTACCGGCGCCTGGCAGCCGGCCCTGAGGTTCGCGTCGTTCGAGGGCCGCTGCACTGGCCGCACATGCTCGTGGCTGGGTGGCTGGGTGGCTGGGTGGCTGGGTGGCTGGGTGGCTGGGTGGCTGGGTGGCTGGGTGGCTGGGTGGCTGGGTGGCTGGGTGGCTGGGTGGCTGGGTGGCTGGGTGGCTGGGTGGCTGGGTGGCTCGCGCTCTGCCTTCGTCCCGTCGCCGGTGCCGTTCGCTCGAGGGGAGCGTCGCGGCGGTGGGAGCCCCCCGAGGTGGGCATGGGGACGGTGTTTCGGAACCGTCACAGCAGGGAACACCTCGAGGCAGCCAGCGGTTGTTTCCCTCGGAGCGATCGCGCCGCCTCTGCGGCGGTTGCCGGCACCTCGGTGCCCGGGACCCCTGGTCCCGGGTGCTCTCCGGAGCAGGTATGGTTGTTCCACCGCAGCGGTTCCGGGAGCGATTCCCTGGGTCTTGACCCGGGGGTTCGGATCGGTTACGA
>NZ_JBZYWI010000265.1:0-1433 GCF_058932755.1 Quadrisphaera sp. DVD1 | reverse complement strand
ACGAGCAGCGCGCGCTGGAGCCCGTGCACGCGCTCGGCGGGGCAGGAGGCGACCAGGGTGCGGGCCGCCAGGGGGACGAGCGCGCCGTCGGCGCGCAGCAGCCCGGTGGCGCGGGCGCGGTCGAGGAGCTCGTCGGCCTCCGCCACCGGCACCGCCAGCGCCGCGGTGACCGCCTCCTGGTCCACGGGCAGGCCCAGGGCCAGGAGGAGGAGGAGGTGGCGCACCTCGGCGTCGAGCTCGTCGAGGTCGTGGCGCAGCCGCTGCAGCGTGCGCTCCGGCACGACCGGCGAGGTCCCGGGTGCCGGGGGCGCGTCGTGCAGGCAGCGCAGCAGCTGGTGCACCAGCGTGGGCAGGCCGCCGGCCTGGGTCAGCAGCAGGTCGAGCACCCCGCTCGGGAGGGGCGCGCCCCACGCGGCGCCCGCCCACGCGCTGACCTGGGTGGCGTCGAGGTGGTCCAGGACCACCGGCCTGCGCCGCTGGCGCAGCACCCCGACCAGGTCTGCGAGGCCCGCGGGCCGCGGCCAGGGGCGGTACGCCACCACGAGGCGGGCGGCGGGGTCCTCGGCGAGGGCGGTGAGGAGGGCGAGCGCCTCGGGGCCGGCCTCCTGGGCGTCGTCGACGACCACCGCGGTGGTGGCCGGGTCGACGCGCCCGGCCACGACGTCCGCCAGGCCGGCGACGGGCACGCGCGCGTGCCGGTAGACCGCCCGCAGGGCCGCGAGGAGGGTGGACTTGCCGCAGCCGTCCGGTCCCGTGACCGCCACGGCCAGCGGCTCCTGCGGCCGGGAGGCCACCGCCTCGCAGAACCGGGCGGCGGGCGGGGGGAGGGGCCCGGGCAGCGCGGCGCTCATGCTCCGACGCTCACGATCATGCGGCGGCCTCGGTGGCCGTGGTCGCTGTGGACGTCTGGGTGCCCGTGGGGTCGGCCGTCGTGGGGTCGGCCGTCGTGGGGTCGGCCGTCGTGGGGTCGAGCGTCGGTGTCGGCTCGGGCTCCGGGGTGGGCGTGGGTGTCGGCTCGGGCTCCGGGGTGGGCGTCGGCGTCGGCGTCGGTGTCGGCTCCGGGGTCGGCTCCGGGGTCGGCTCCGGGGTGGGCTCCGGGGTGGGCTCCGGTGACGGATCGAGCGTCGGCGCGGGCGTGGACGGCGTGGACGGCGCGCCCTCCTGCGTCGGCGTGCCGGTGCCCGTGCCCGTGCCCGTGCCTGTGCCGGTCGGTGCGGGGGCGCCGCCCGCCCCGGAGGCGCCGGTGCCCGTGCTCGCGCCGCCGCTCAGCCGGGACACCGGCTCGGCCCGCGGCCCGTCGGAGGTCGACGCGACCGCCACCTCGCCCTCCTCGGAGCCGCGGCTGCGGCTCCGCTCGGCGGACGAGCCCGTGCGCTCGCTGCGCTCCGGCGGGGCCAGGCCGAGCGCCGACTGCAGCTCGGTGACGACCGGGC
>NZ_JBZYWI010000264.1:0-1536 GCF_058932755.1 Quadrisphaera sp. DVD1 | reverse complement strand
CGTCCTGCCCGCTGCGGGCGAGGCCGAGCTGGCTGCGCTGCGCGCGACGCCGGGGGTGCGCAGCGTCGAGGTGCTCAGCGACCAGCGGGTGCTCGTCATCGGCACCCTGGGCGTCGCGGAGGTGCGGGCGCTGCCCGTGGTGGCGTCCGCGGCCGAGGACGTCCGGATCGCCGTGCTCGACGCCGCTCGCCCCGACGACGCGCTGTGGCCCTACGCCTGGCACCTGGAGAACTCCGGCTGGGCCCAGGGCCAGAGCGCCGTCGCGGGCGCCGACGTGTCGGCGCTCACCGCGTGGGAGGCCACCCAGGGGCAGGACGTCGTCATCGCCGTCGTCGACACCGGCTTCCGCACCACCCACCCCGACCTGGCCGGGCAGCTGTGGACCAACCCCGCCGAGCCCTGCGGCACCGCGGACGTCGACGGCAACGGCCTGGCCGGCGACTGCCACGGCTGGAACTTCGTGACCGGCAGCCCCGACCTGCACAACGGCGGCAACGACCAGCACGGCACCCAGGTCGCCGGGACGGCGGCCGCGCTGATCGGCAACGGGCTCGGCGTGGCGGGCGTGGCGCCGCGAGCGCGGATCATGCCGCTCGTCTCCGGCACCCCCCAGAACATCCAGCTCCAGGCGTCGATCAACGCCATCCGCTACGCCGCCGACCACGGCGCGGACGTCATCAACCTCTCCTTCGGCGGCAGCGGCTGGGACCCGGCGTCCGTCGCCCGCTTCGCCGACGCCGTCAGCTACGCCGGCGCGCGCGGCGCGCTCGTCGTGGTCGCGGCGGGCAACGACGGCCTCGACCGCGACACCACCCCGATGTGGCCCGCGAACCTGCCCAACGACAACCTCGTCACGGTCGGGGCCAGCGCCGCGGACGACACCCGCTCGACCTTCAGCGCCTACGGCCGCACCACCGTGGACCTGTTCGCCCCGGGCACCCTCGTGCCCACCACGAACAACGACGGCGGCTACCTCCTCGTCAGCGGCACCTCCATCGCCGCGCCGGCGGTGGCCGGGGCCGCGGCGCTGGTGCTCAGCGTCGAGCCGGACCTCTCACCGGCCCAGCTGCGGCGCCGGCTGATGGACACGAGCACCCCGCGGCCGGCGTTCACGAGCACCAGCGCCAGCGGCGGGCGGCTGAGCGTGGACTCCCTCGCCGCGGGCGCCCTCGAGCACGTCTTCTCCGGCGCCGGCGCCCAGCCCTCGGGCCCGGTGAGCCCGTCGATCACCATCACGGGCGGCGCCACCACGGGCGCCTACGACCTGGAGCTGAGCCTGCTCGCGCGCGTCGGGGGCACCGACTGGGCGGTGACCGGCCAGGACATCGCCCTGGACGGCACCACGGCGACGACCGACGAGCGAGGGACGGCGCGGTTCCCGCTGGGCACCACGAACTTCTTCGACGGCAGGACCGTGACCGCGGACCTGTCCCTGCCCGACGGGCAGTACGCGCTCGTCTCGCAGGTGCGCGGCGCCGACGGGCCCGTCGGGCGCCCGGTGGCGGCTCCCCTGGTCCTGGGCACCGCCCCCAGCGG
>NZ_JBZYWI010000263.1:0-1547 GCF_058932755.1 Quadrisphaera sp. DVD1 | reverse complement strand
GGCAGCGCCTGGGTGGCGGCCGCGGTGGCGAGGGCGACGGTCGGGGCGCTCACCGGCTGCCCGCGCTCGGCGGCCACCAGGTCGGCCCGGAACTGCTCGGCGTCGTCGTAGCGGTCGTCGCGGTCCTTGGCCAGGGCCTTGAGCACGACCCGGTCCATCTCGTCGTCCACCGCGGGGTTGAGCGTGCTCGGCGGCTGCGGCACCTCGCGCACGTGCTGGTAGGCCACGGAGACGGGGGAGTCGCCGACGAAGGGCGGCCGGCCGGTGAGGAGCTCGTAGAGCAGGCACCCGGCGGAGTACAGGTCGCTGCGGGCGTCGACGGTCTCCCCGCGCGCCTGCTCGGGGGAGAGGTACTGCGCCGTGCCGATGACGGCGCTGGTGGCCGTCATCGTGGCGGACGTGTCGGCCAGGGCGCGGGCGATGCCGAAGTCCATGACCTTGATGTCACCGGTGGGGGTGATCATGACGTTCGCGGGCTTGATGTCGCGGTGGACGATGCCCTGGCGGTGGCTGTAGTCGAGGGCGGTGAGCACGCCGGAGGTGATCGTCACCGACCGCTCGGTGCCCAGGCCGTGCCCGCCGGCGGCGACGAGGAGGTCGCGGACGGTGCGGCCCTCGACGTACTCCATGACGATGTAGGGCAGGCGCACGTGGGCGCCACCGGACTCGACGAAGACGTCCTCGCCGGTGTCGTAGACCGCGACGATCGCCGGGTGGTTCAGCCCGGCGGAGGACTGCGCCTCGCGGCGGAACCGCGCCTGGAAGACCGGGTCGCGGGCCAGGTCGGAGCGCAGCATCTTGATCGCGACCCGCCGGCCGAGCCGGGTGTCGCGCCCTTCGTGCACCTCGGCCATGCCGCCGCGGCCGAGGACGTCGCCGACCTCGTAGCGGTCCCCGAGCGTGCGGGGGATGTCGTTCACGCGATGCCGTCCTCGTCCTCGTCCTGCTCCCCACCGACCGTACCGGCGGCACGGGCCTGAACCGACCGTGTTGACGACACCGACGTGGCGGCGCTCGCGCCGGCCGGAGTGGGGGTCGGGCTCGGTGTCACCGTCGGCGGCGTGCTCGTGGTGGTGGTGGGCGCCCCGGTGGGCGTGTCGGTGGGCGTCTCGGTGGGCGTCTCGGTGGGCGTGTCGGTGGGCGTCGCCGTGGCCGTGGGGGTCGGCGTCCGGGTGGGGGTCGGCGAGGGCGTGCGGGTGGGGCGCGGAGTCGCGGTCGGGGCCGGCTCCTCCTCCGCGGGCGGGGCCTCCTCCTCGTCCTCGCTGGTCTCGGGCTGCGGCGACGGGGCGTCCGGCGTCGCCTGCTCCTGGGTCGGGCTCACCGAGGGGGTCGGCGTCGGCCGGGGGGTGCCCGACCCGTCGGGCCGGGTCAGGGCGAAGGCCGCCGCGACGACGACGAGGACGGCGAGCAGCCCCAGCAGGGGGACCGTCAGCCGGCGGTGGGGCCGCGCGTCGGCGCCCACGCCGGAGGCCGCGGGCACCGCGCCGTGGCGCCCGCTCGTGGCCGGCGCCACGGCGGTGGCCGCCACGGGAGGGGTCGTCGCCCGG
>NZ_JBZYWI010000262.1:0-1554 GCF_058932755.1 Quadrisphaera sp. DVD1 | reverse complement strand
TCGGCCACCGCCGAGGCGGAGCGCGTCGTCACCACGGCCGCCGAGGACGCCGCAGCGGTCCGCGCCGCGGCCGAGGAGGCCGCCGCCGCGCTCACCGCGCGCGCCGACCGCCGCGCGGCCGAGGCCGAGACCGGCGCCCGGGCGCTGCGCCAGCGCGTGGCCGAGGACGTCGCCCGCGCCCAGCGCGAGGGGCTGGGCGTGCGCAGCAGCGCGCGGGCCGAGGCGGTGGGGCTCGTCGTCGAGGCGCGCTCGGACGCCGACCGGATGCGGCTGCAGGCGAGGGAGATCCTCGCCGAGGCGCGTGCGGAGGTCGCCGCGATGGCGCGCCGCCGCGACGAGATCGCCGCCGAGCTCGGCCAGCTGTCCGGCGTCCTGGAGGCCCTGGCGGTGCCCGACTCGGGCACGCTGGCCCCCCTGCTGCAGTCCGCCGCCCCCAACGCCACGACCGGAGACCCCACCACGCCATGAGCGACCCCAGCTTCCGCACCGTCCTGCGCGGCTACGAGCCGGCGCAGGTGGACCAGCGCCTGTCCGAGCTGACCGAGCACCTGCACGCCAGCCAGGACCGCGCCGCCGAGCTCGCCCGCGAGGTCGAGCTGCTGGGCCGTCAGCTGGCCTCCCAGCAGGCGGCTGCCCAGCAGGCGGCCGCTCAGCAGGCGGCCGCCGAGCTGGTGCTGGCCCCGCCCGCTCCCGCCGCCCCGACCTTCGCCGACCTCGGCGCCCGCGTGGGGCAGATCCTCACCCTGGCCGAGGAGGAGGCCGCCGAGCTGCTCGCGCGCGCCGAGGCCGAGGCGCTGGCCGTGCGCGCCGAGGCCGAGGCGGCCGCCCTGCTCGTCCGCACGGAGGCCGACCGCTACGACGCCACGGTCCGCAGCGACGCCGGCACCGAGGTGCAGCGGATGACCTCCGAGGCGCTGCGCCGCGCCGACGACGTCCTCGACGCCGCCGAGCGCGACGCCACGGCCCGCCGCGAGGAGGCCGAGGCGCTGTGGGAGCGCCAGCGCGCCAAGGCCGCGCAGGCCGCCGCCGACTTCGAGCTGACCCTCGCCGCGCGCCGCGAGCGCGCCGAGCGCGAGTTCGCCGAGCGCACCGCCGTCGCGGAGGCCCAGCTCGCCGCGGCCGAGGAGGCGGCCCTGCGCGCCCGCAGCCAGTCCGAGCGCGAGGTGGCCGAGGCCAGCGCCCGCGCCCGCCGGCTCCTCGAGGACGCCCAGGACGAGGCCGACCAGCTGGCCAGCGACGCCCGCGCTCGCGCCGACCGGATCCGCGCGGAGTCCGAGCGCGAGCTCACCGCGGCCTCCCAGCGCCGCGACAGCATCAACGCCCAGCTCACCAACGTCCGCCAGATGCTGGCCACCCTCTCCGGCGGCGCGCCGGTGATCGGGCTGGAGGAGCCGGCGGAGCAGGCGCAGGCGGCCCTGTCCGCGGGGCGCAGCGAGGGTGCGGGCGCCACCGTCATCCAGCTCCCGGCCGACGACCCGTCGCCCGCCGGCGACGCCGCCGTCCTGGACCTCCACGACCCGGCGCGGGCGGCCAAGCGCCGCTGAGGCGGCCGGC
>NZ_JBZYWI010000261.1:0-1579 GCF_058932755.1 Quadrisphaera sp. DVD1 | reverse complement strand
TGGTGGGGCTCGTCCACCGCCTCCTGGACGGCCTGCCGAGCGCGAACCGCTCCGCGGCCGGGGCCACGGCCGGGGCGGCCCCCGTGGCCGCCTGCGGCGTCCTGGTCTACGCCCTCGGGAGGGTCATCCTCGGCTGACCCGGCGAGCGTCCGGCGGGCTAGCCCCCCGGTGCCGGGCATGGCCCGTTGTGACCATCATCGGTGTCAGGTCGGCGCGTCCTGCGGGCCGACGGGCCGCGGGGCTGCGACGGTCACCGGCATGGAAGCACTCCCGCTGGTCCTCCTCCTCCTGGCGCTGTTCGTCGTCGCGCGCCTGGTGCGCCTCGCCGTCGTCCCCAGCGCTCGCCAGGTCGTCCCGCAGCAGTCCGGCGCCGGTCTCGGCGCGCGCACCGCCACCGCTCCCTGAGCCCTCCGGGGCGCGCCTACCCTGGGGGCACCATGACGCAGCCCCCCGTGCCCCCGGTGCCGCCCGCGGCCGCGCCGGGAGGCGCCCCCCGCCACCGCAGCCCGCTCCTGGCCCGTCCCGGCGCCGTCGAGGCCGAGGGCGCCGACGCGGGCGTCGCCTGGCACTACGGCGACCCGGTCCGCGAGCAGCGCCTGCTCGAGCAGGGCCTGGCCGTGGTCGACCTGTCCTGCCGCGGGGTGCTGCGGATCAGCGGCCCTGACCGGCTGAGCTGGCTCGACTCGCTCACCAGCCAGCGCCTCGTGGGCCTGCCCCCGCGGACCTCGGCGGAGTCCCTCGTGCTCAGCCCCGAGGGCCGGATCGAGCACGACCTCCACCTGGTCGACGACGGCAGCGCCACCCACGTCGTGCTCGAGGCCGGCGAGGTCGAGGCCGCCCGCGCCTGGCTGGACGGGATGCGGTTCATGCTCCGCGTCGAGGTCCAGGACGTCACCGACGCCCTGGCCGTCGTGGGAGAGCCGGTCGGGCGCGAGTCGGTGGACGGCGAGCCGCTGGCCTGGGTCGACCCGTGGCCGAGCACCGGGCCCGCCTCGGCCCGCTACGCCCCCGTCGACGACGGGGCCCACCCCGGAGCGGAGCGGCGCTGGCGCGAGGTGCTCGTCCCCCGCGGGGAGCTGGAGGCGTTCGTCGACGACCGGCCGCTGGCCGGGACCTGGGCGGCGGAGGCCCTGCGCGTCGCGGCGTGGCGGCCCCGGCTGGGCTTCGAGACCGACGAGCGGACGATCCCGCACGAGCTGGACTGGCTGCGCACCGCCGTCCACCTGGCGAAGGGCTGCTACCGGGGGCAGGAGACGGTGGCGAAGGTGCACAACCTCGGCCGTCCGCCGCGGCGGCTGGTGGCCCTGCACCTCGACGGCACGGGAGCCCGCCTGCCGGAGCCGGGCGCCGAGGTCACCGACGCGACGACGGGCCGCGTCGTGGGCAGGGTGACCAGCGCGGCCCGCCACCACGAGCTCGGCCCGATCGCCCTGGCGGTGGTCAAGCGCACCACCCCCGTGGACGCCCCCCTGTTCGCCGGGGGCGTCGCCGCGGCGCAGGAGACCGTCGTGGACCCGGAGGCCGGCGGCCAGGCGTCGGCGCGTCCGTCCGCCGTCGTGCCGCGGCTGCCGCGTCCCTG
>NZ_JBZYWI010000260.1:0-1623 GCF_058932755.1 Quadrisphaera sp. DVD1 | reverse complement strand
GCGGCGGCGGCCCCGACCGCGCTGAGCGGCACGAGCTCGCCGGGAGCGACGGTGCGCAGGGCGACGAGGTCGGGGGGCAGCTCCTCGTCGGCCGGCAGGTAGGCCCCCCGCCCCGGCTCCACCCGGGCGCGCACCACCGTGAGCGCCGGAGCGGCCACCGCGTCACCGGGGGCCAGGGTCACCTGCGCGGCCCACACCGGCCGCGTGCGGTCGGCCGTGCCGACGAGCCAGCTGCCCAGCAGCACCGAGGCCAGCACGAGCACCACGCCGACGACGAGGCGGGGATCGCGCCAGGACGGTGCGCGCAGCCGCGGAGCGAGGTCGCTGGGAGCCACGGCGCCATGCTGGCAGCCGGAGCCGCGCGCGCCCGCCCACCGTCCACAGGCCCGCCGCAGGCACCGGCCGGGTCCGCCCCGACAGCGCAGAGCGACCACCCAGCGTCATCACCGACGACGCTGGCGGCCTGTGGACGGCGACCCCGTCCGGGTCCGGGCGCGTGCCAGACTGCGGACGTGGTCGCGCGCTTCCTCCCCCTGGCCGAGGTGGCCGAGGTGCTCAGCGTCTCGGCCGCGCAGGCCTACGCGCTCGTGCGCAGCGGCGAGCTGCCCGCGATCAAGGTCGGCGGGCGCGGCCAGTGGCGGGTGGAGACCACCGAGCTCGAGCAGTACATCCAGCGCAAGTACGCCGAGACCCGGGCCCTGGTCGCGTCCCGGCCGTCCGCCGAGGACGACGCCGACGCGCCGCACCTGCTCGACTGAGCTCGTCCCTCAGGCCACTCCTCAGACGCTGCCTCGCACCGCCAGGAGCGCGGCGAACGGCACGGTGACCACCGCCCGCACCGCGGTGGGGCGGCGCGCCTCCTCGGCCGGGTGCTCGGCCAGGTCGAGGTGGTCCGCGCCCACCCGGTCGATGGTGCCGGTGAGCACCGCTCCGTCCACGTGCAGGCGCACCACCGCCCGGTCGCGCGCCAGCGCGCGCAGCACCGAGCCGAGCCCCAGCCGCCGCTCGACCTGACCGGCCGGCGGCGCGACCGCCCGCGAGAGCCCGCTCACCCGGGCCAGGGCGGCGGCCGGCACCACCACGGGGCCGCGGTCGTCGAGGAGCAGCACCCAGCCGGCTCCGGCATCGCGGACGGTGCCCGCCAGTGCCGTGCCGTCGCGCAGCCAGACCCGCAGCGCTGCGCCGGTGTGCGCCCTCACGCGGTCGTCCAGCGGTGTGTGCGCGACCTCGGCGCGGGCCAGGTCGCCGTCCTCGGCCGAGGAGGCGGCGGCGAGCTGTCCCTCGAGGTCGGCGAACAGGGCCTCCCAGCGCACCGGCCCACCGTAGGGGCACGCCGTCCGGCAGCGCTGGGGCGCACCCGTTGTCCACAGGCGCTCCCCACAACTGTGGGCACCATGCTGTACTGAACGCCATCAAACAGCATCAAACTGCATCACTACAGCGGTTCGGCGCGCGGAAGGCGGCGGTCATGGTGAGGTCGGTGGACGGGACGAGCACGTTCCCGCTCTGGGGGCGCGTGGCGGCGGCGGTCCTCCTCGGCGGCGCGGTGACGGCCGCGCTCCTCGGTCTCGCCCGGGCGGCGGGCGCACCGGCGCTGGCGCGGCTCAACGGGCCCGGGCCGGC
>NZ_JBZYWI010000026.1:0-30079 GCF_058932755.1 Quadrisphaera sp. DVD1 | reverse complement strand
ACCGGCTCCGGCGGGGCCGTGGCCAGCGTCGACCCGGACGCCACGCAGGTCGGCCTCGACGTCCTGGCCGACGGCGGCAACGCCGTGGACGCCGCGATCGCGACGGCCGCCGCGCTCGGGGTCACCGAGCCGTACTCGGCCGGCATCGGCGGCGGCGGGTTCCTCGTCGCCTACGACGCGAGGAGCGGCGAGGTCACCACCATCGACGGCCGCGAGACCGCTCCGGCCTCCTTCGACGAGACGGTCTTCACCGACGGCGCCGGCGCCCCGCTCGACCTCGCGACGGTCGTCAGCTCGGGCCTGTCCGTCGGCGTGCCCGGGACGCCGGCCACCTGGCAGCTGGCCGCCGACGAGCTCGGCACCCGGTCGCTGCGCGAGCTGCTGCGCCCCGCCGAGCGCCTGGCCCGCGACGGCTTCGTCGTCGACGAGACCTTCGCGCAGCAGACCGCCGACAACGAGGAGCGCTTCCGGCTCTTCCCCGAGACCACCGAGGTCTACCTGCCCGGCGGGGAGGTTCCCGAGGTCGGCGCCACCTTCCGCAACCGCGACCTGGCGCGCGCCTACCGCGCGCTGCGCACGCAGGGCGTCGACGCCCTCTACGAGGGGCGGCTGGGGCGGGCGCTGGTCCGCGCGGCCCGGCAGCCGGGCACGGCCGAGGGCGTGAGCGTGCCGGCGGGCCAGATCACCCGCCGCGACCTGGAGGCCTACGAGGCGCTCGTGCGGGAGCCGGTGCGCTCGACCTTCCGGGGCCTGGACGTCTACGGGATGCCCGTGCCGTCCTCGGGCGGCATCGCCGTGGCGGAGGTGCTCAACCTGCTGGAGGCGTACGAGGCGCAGACCGGCACCGCGACCGAGGACCTCCCCGAGGTCGACGTCCTGCACCGCTTCGCGGAGGCCAGCGCGACGGCGTTCGCCGACCGCAACCGGTGGGTCGGGGACGTCGACGGCGTGCCGGCCGAGGAACTCGTCTCCCAGGTCTTCGCCGACGAGCGGGCCTGCCAGCTCTTCGACCCGGCGCTGGCCCAGCCGCGCCCGGTGCCGTTCGGGGAGCCGGACGGCGTCTACGTGTGCGGGGCGGCGTCCGCCACGACGGCCGAGCCCGGCGTCGAGCACGGCACGACGCACCTGACGGTCGCCGACGCCGACGGGAACGTCGTGGCCTACACGCTGACCATCGAGGCGACCGGCGGCTCGGGGATCACGGTCCCCGGGTACGGCTTCCTGCTCAACAACGAGCTCACCGACTTCGACTTCGTGCCGGTGACCGCGGGCGCGCCCGACCCGAACCTGCCCGGCCCGGGCAAGCGCCCGCGCTCGTCGATGGCGCCGACCATCGTGCTGGACGACGGCCGGCCGGTGCTCGCCCTCGGCTCGCCGGGCGGGGCGACGATCATCACGACGGTCGCGCAGGTGCTCACCGAGCACCTCGGGCGCGGGCGGCCGCTGCTGGACGCCGTGGCGGCGCCGCGGCTGTCCTCGCGCAACGGGGCCTCCGCCCAGGCCGAGTCCGCGCTGGCCGACGGTCCGCTGGGCGCGGCGTTGACGGCGCGCGGGCACGTGCTGAGCACCACGCCGGAGATCGGGGCGGCCACGGCGATCCGCCTCACCGACGACGGCCGGTTCGAGGCCGTGGCCGAGCCGGTGCGCCGCGGTGGCGGAGCGGCGGCGGTGCTGGAGCCGGACGCCGGCTGACCACGCTGTCAGCCGGCGTCCAGCTCCTGGATCGAGAGCTCCTGGATCAGGAGATCGGCGTGCGCGGGAAGGGGAAGGACTCCACGACGCGGAACCACAGGGTCGTGGCCGACCCGTCGCGCCGCACGCCCCAGGCGTGGGCGAAGGCGTCGAGGACCGCCGTCCCGGCGCTGGTGAGGGCCTGGGTCCGCGGGCGGTGCACGCCGGGCTCGGTGACCTCCACGAGCACCCCCGCGCCCGAGGCGTCGGCGGTGAACGTCACCGAGACGCGGTCGCGCCCGCTGGTCACCGCCTGGGTGACGGCCTCGCTCGTGAGCAATACCGCGATCTCGCTCACCGAGCGGGGGAGGGCGTCGACCTGGCAGCAGGCGCGCACGAACGCCCGCGCCTTGGCCACCGCGGGAGGGCGGGCGGGCAGGGCGATGCGCGCAGCTCCTCGGGTGGACGCCGTGCGGCCGGGCTCGCTCGGGGCGGGCCGGCGCACGTCAGTCGAGGTCGTCATCGTCGACCAGGGCCATCCAGAGCATGGAGCCGTCGGGCAGGGGCCCGAGGGCGGCGTTGAGGCCGTGCCCGATGGCGACGGCGTAGACGTGCGGGAACACCGTGCGGCGCACCGACAGGCACGGGTGCAGCGGCTGGCGCGAGGCCACGAGCATCACCGTCAGGGCCCGCACGCGGTGCTCCTCCGGGACGGCCTCCCACTGGGACCGCCACGTCTCGGTCGCCAGCACCGGCGCCTGGCGCGCGAGCGACTCGCTCTGGTGCTGACCTGGAGCGGGCTCGTCCAGGAGGTCGAGGATCGACACGGGGGTCCAGCGGCCTGCTCGAGCGTCGGCGACCCCCACCGCCAACGCCGTACCCAGGGCTTGCGTGGTCACGAGAACGACTGTGAGGCCTGCAGAGCCGGTCTGGCTACCCCTTTTCGAACTCTGCAAACCTGGTCATCTCGTGAAAGCGCTTTCACGCCGCGATTGGCGTGATCAATTCCCATGCCAAACCGGTTCAGGTATCTTGGGACACTAAATAGGGAGCGCCTTTCGGAACGTTCCGACAGCCATTTCTCCCGGTCAACACTGTTGACGCCATGCAGGCCGCGCCGGCAGCGAGCATGATCGGTGCAGCGACCCCGACGACGAGGTGAGGCCCCGGTGGAACGACGCAGGCTCGGACGGCTCGGCCACGCGAGCTCGGTGCTCCTCTACGGCGGGGCCGCGCTCGGAGAGGTCGACCAGGACACCGCCGACGCGTCGATCCAGAAGGCGCTGGACGCCGGGATCAACCACTTCGACTTCGCCGCCAGCTACGGCGAGGCCGAGCTGCGGCTCGGGCCGTGGATGCCGCGGATCCGCTCCGACGTCTTCCTCGCCACGAAGACCGGCGACCGCGACCGCGAGGGGGCGTGGCGCTCGATCCAGCGCTCCCTGGAGCGGCTGCAGACGGACTCCGTCGACCTGCTCCAGCTGCACGCCGTCGGCGACCTCGCCGAGCTCGACCTCGTCACCGGCGCCGGGGGAGCGCTGGAGGCGGCGGTGGCCGCGCAGGAGCAGGGCATGGTTGGTGCGATCGGCATCACCGGGCACGGCAAGACGGCCGCGCAGACCCACCTCGAGGCGCTGCGCCGCTTCCCCTTCGCCACGGTCCTCACGCCGCTCAACCCCGTGCTCATGCGCGACGCCGTCTTCCGCGACGCCTACGCGGCGCTGACCGAGGAGGTGGCGCGCCAGGACGCCGGCCTCATGACGATCAAGACGGTGTCGCGGCGGAACTGGCCCGAAGGATCCGAGGGCGGCTACGCCACCTGGTACGAGCCGTACGACGACGCGGAGCGGATCCGCGCGGCGGTCTCGTGGGTGCTCGCGCACCCGGAGCTCACCGGCCTGGCCACGGCGGGCGACGTCCGGCTGCTCTCGATGATCGTGGCGGCCGAGGCCGACCGGATGGACCCCG
This sequence comes from Quadrisphaera sp. DVD1, assembly GCF_058932755.1. NCBI lineage: Bacteria > Bacillati > Actinomycetota > Actinomycetes > Kineosporiales > Kineosporiaceae > Quadrisphaera > Quadrisphaera sp. DVD1. Next base: position 26,440 of record NZ_JBZYWI010000026.1, on the reverse strand, counting down.
CCGACGCCGAGGCGCTGCTCCTGGCGGACGCCGAGTACGCCTCGCCGTTCCTCTCGATGCCCTGGTAGGTGCGGCTGCCGCGGTGCTGGCAGGCTCGGCGTCATGCCGTCGTCCCCGGTGACCTTCCGCACCCCCGGCCTCGTCCTCACCGAGCACGAGGTGGAGGTGCCTCTCGACCACGCCCGCCCCGACGGGCGCACGATCACCGTCTTCGCGCGCGAGGTGGCCGCTCCCGACGGCCTCGACCGCCCGTTCCTCGTCTACCTGCAGGGCGGGCCGGGCCACGAGTCGCCCAGGCCCACGGGCTCGGGGACCGCTCCGGGATGGCTGACCCGGGCGCTCGCGGACCACCGGGTGCTGCTTCTCGACCAGCGCGGCACCGGCCGCTCGACGCCGGTGGGCGACCTGCCGGGCCTCTCCGCGCAGGAGCAGGCCGACTACCTCACCCACTTCCGCGCCGACAGCATCGTCCGCGACGCCGAGCTGGTGCGCGAGGCGCTCGGCGTGCAGCGCTGGAGCGTGCTCGGGCAGTCCTTCGGCGGCTTCTGCGCGCTGGCGTACCTCTCGATCGCGCCGGACTCCCTCGAGGCCGCGTACATGACCGGAGGGCTGCCGCCGGTGGGGCGCCACCCGGACGAGGTCTACGCCGCCACCTGGGTGCGCCAGCTCGAGCTCGTCGAGCGCCACTACGCCCGCTACCCGGGCGACCGGGAGCGGGTGCGCGCGCTGCACGAGCGCCTGACGGACTCGCCGCTGATGCTGCCCGGCGGTGACCAGCTCACCGCCCGGCGGCTGCGGATGCTGGGCAACCCCCTCGGGATGAGCGACGGCTCCGATGCCCTGCACGGGATCCTCGAGCTGCCCGAGGACTCCCCGGGGTTCCGCCACGACGCCGCCGACCCGATGGGCTTCGCCCGCAACCCGCTCTACGCGGTCGTCCACGAGTCCTGCTACGCCGACGGCGCGACGACGGCGTGGTCGGCCGACCGGACGCGCCCCGCGATCTTCGACGAGGACCCGACGCTGCTCTTCGGCGAGCACCTCCACCCGTGGATGCTCGACGACGTCGGCGCGCTCGCGCCGCTGCGCGAGGCGGCGCTGCTCCTCGCCGACCACGCGTGGCCGCGGCTGTACGACCCGGCGCAGCTGGCCGTCAACGACGTGCCGGTGGCGGCCGCCGTCTACGCCGAGGATCCGTACGTCGAGGCGGACTTCTCCCTCGAGACCGCGCGAGCGGTGCGCGGGGCACGGGTGTGGCTGACGAACGAGTACCTGCACAACGGGCTGCGCGCCGACGGCGCCAAGGTGCTCGACCGGCTCTTCGCCATGGCTCACGGGCGCGCGTGAGCCGCCCGCTCAGTCGTCCTGGTCGGGGTCGCGGGCCGTGCCGGTGAGCCAGGAGCGGTAGAGCTCGGCGCTGCGGGCGACGACGTCCTTCGCGCCGGTCGTGATGGTGACGCCGGACCAGCCGCCGTGGAGGCGGTCGAACGCCAGCGGTTCGATAGCGGCGAGGAGGCGGTCGAGGTAGCGCTCGGGCAGGGGCAGCAGCATCGGGTAGCTGCGCATGAACGACACCCGCGCGTGCCCGGGCAGGACCATGAGGGTGTCGCCGACGAGCAGCGCGCCGCGGCCTCCGGCGGCGCTCGCGAGGTGTAGGACGGCGCTGCCGGCGAAGTGCCCGCCGCAGCGGACGAGCGTGACGCCGTCGGCGAGCTCGGCGCGGTCGTCCCACCACGTGATGGCGTCGTCGGGGCGCACGACCCAGGCGGCGTCGCGGCGGGGGATCCACACCGGCGCACCGTGGCCGTCGGGCTGCGGGAAGCGCTGACTCCACTCGATCTGCACGCCGCACAGGTGGGGGTGGCTGCGGGCGATGCCGATCAGGCCGCCGTGGTCACGGACGAACTCCACCGCAGCGTCGTCGAGGTAGCCCGGCGGGTCCCAGAGGACGCCGCCGGCCGGAGTGGTCACGAGCAGGCCGCGGTGGCCGATGCCGATCGGCGGGCTGACGGTGAGCTCGAACAGGCCCGGCTCCACCTCCGCCCACGTCGTGGTGGAGCCCTCGGCGGCGAGCTCGGCGAGGTGCGTCCACGCCTGGCCGGACGCCGGGACGTACTGGCGGTCGTCGGTGCAGATGCGGCACCGCGCCGGTGGCTCGGCGCTGGGCGGGTACTGGTTGCCGCAGGTCCGGCAGATCCACGCGTGCGGCGGTGCGCTCGACATGGCGGAGATCCTCGACCCTGCGCGGGGCCGACGGCCAGAGCCGGAGCGCGGTGGCGCACGGGCGCGCCCGAGGCCCTTGTCGCCGTCCGTGGTCAGGACGACACTCAGAGCAGGGCCACGTCCACCGCGTTCGCCGGTGCCCGCGCTCCGCCGATGCCGGTGGACGCCGCCCCGCGCACCCTCTGGCGCCGCCCGGTGCCGGGGCGTCGACGACGACGGGGGCAGTCATGAGCGTGGACTTCGCGATGGTCACGCAGCGGCAGCAGCAGGTCTGGAGCCTGGGTGACTACGGCAGGGTCGGGAGCCTCCTGAGCTGGATGGGGGAGTCCCTGGTCCGGCACCTCGACGTGCACGCCGGGGAGCGCGTGCTCGACGTCGCGGCGGGCAACGGCAACGCCTCGCTGCCCGCGGCGCGCCGGTTCGCCGACGTGCTGGCCACCGACTACGTGCCGGCGCTGCTCGAAGAGGCGCAGCGGCGGGCCGAGGCGGACGGCGTCCGCCTGCGCACGCAGCCGGCCGACGCGCAGGCCCTGCCGTTCCAGGACGGGAGCTTCGACGTCGTGATGTCGACGATCGGGGTGATGTTCGCGCCGGACCAGGAGGCCGTCGCCCGCGAGATGGCGCGCGTGTGCCGCAGCGGCGGGCGGATCGGCGTCGCGAGCTGGACGCCGGACAGCGCGGTCGGCGACATGTTCCGCACCGTCGCCCGGCACGTGCCGCCGCCGCAGGGGGTGCGGCCGGCGGTCGTGTGGGGCAGCGAGGAGCGGGCGGAGGAGCTGCTCGGGCCCTACTGCCGCGGGCTCACCGCCACCCGGCAGACCTGCGCCTGGCGGTTCCCCTCGCCGCACGCGTGCGTCGAGTACTTCCGCACCTGGTACGGCCCCACCGTGGCGGCGTTCGCCGCCGTCGGCGTGGCCGGGCGCGAGCGGCTCGAGGTCGACCTGTGCACCGTCTTCTCGGCGCACAACACCGCCACCGACGGCACGCTGGCGATCGACGTGCCGTTCCTGGAGGTCATCGGCACCCGGGCCTGACCGGCCCTCGGGCCGAGGTCGCCTGCCTAGGGCGCGCCGATCCCCGCGTCGTAGGCCGCCACGATGGCGCCCGCGCGGTCGCGCACGCCCAGTTTGGCGAGGATCGCCGAGACGTGGGACTTCACGGTGCGCTCGCCCATCCGCAGGTCCGTCGCGATCTCGCTGTTGCTCGCCCCGCGGCACACGCGCCGCAGCACGTCGAGCTCGCGCGGGGTCAGCCGCTCCAGCGCCCGCACGCCGCCGGGCGCCGGCGACTGCGCCCGGGTGCGGTCGCGAGCCCGGTCCAGCACCCGGGGCAGCACGCGCGGGTCGAGCCACGCGCCGCCGCCGGCGACCGCGCGGGCGGCCTCGACGAGCAGCTCGGCGGGGCTGTCCTTGAGGACGAAGCCCGCGGCGCCGGCGTCCAGCGCCCCCCACAGGACGTCGTCGTCGTCGAAGGTCGTCAGGGCCAGCACCGGGGGAGCACCCGGCTCGGCGCGCAGCCGCCGGGTCGCCTCCGGGCCGTCGACGCGCGGCATCCGCACGTCGAGCAGCACGAGGTCGGGCCGGTGCAGGCGCACCGCGGGCAGCACGCCCTCGCCGTCCTCGCACTGCGCGACGACGGTGAACCCGGGCTCGGAGCCGAGCACGAGCGCGAGCCCCGAGCGGACCATCGCCTGGTCGTCGGCGAGCACGATCCGGACGTCGCTCACGCGGCCCCTCCGGACACGGCGGCCGCGGTCGGCGTCCTCGGCGCCGGCGAGGCCGGGCCGGAGACCGGCAGGCGGCACTGGACCACCCAGGAGCCGTCCTGGGGACCGCTGGTCAGGTGCCCACCGAGGGCGGACACGCGCTCCGCGAGCCCCAGCAGCCCGTAGCCGCCGGTGCTGCGCGCGGCCGGTGCCGACGCGGGCGCGCGCTCGTTCGTGATCCGGGCCGCCACGCCGGCATCGGCCACCGCGACGTCGACGGTCACGGGCGTGCCCGGGACGGCGTGCCGGGCGGCGTTGGCGAGGGCCTCCTGGACGACGCGGTGCAGCGTCACGCGCACCGCCAGGGGCAGCGACGCGGGGTCGCCCGCCGTGCGCAGGGCCACCGGGAGGCTCGCCGCGCGGTAGCTCGCGGCGAGCTCGTCGAGGTCGAGGGAGAGCACGCGCGGCGGGGCGTCGTCATCGCGGAGCAGGCCCACGACGCCGCGGATGCCGTCGAGGCTCTCGCGGCACACCCGCTCGGCGTCCGCGAGGGCGCCCTCGGCGGCGGTGGGGTCGGTGCGCAGCACCCGGCGGGCGCCGCCGACGTGCAGGACGACGACGGTGAGGGAGTGGGCGACGAGGTCGTGGACGTCGCGGGCGATCCGGTGCCGCTCCTCGCGGGTGGCGGCCTCGGCCAGCCGGGCGTCGGCCGCGCGCAGCTCGGCCGCCAGGCGCGTCGCGCGGTGGACCAGCACGCCCACGAGCACGCCGAGGACGTTGCCGAACGCGAAGTACACCGAGCCGATGTCGTGCGCCCCGCCGGGCTGCGCCAGGGGCAGGAGGGGCAGGACGACGACGGCGGCGGTGGTCGCCGCGAGCAGCCACGGGCGGTCCGAGCGGCTCGCCACCCGGCTGGCGGCGGCGGTGGTGAGGAAGAGCGCGGCCCCGACGCGGTGCGAGAGCACCACGGGGACGACGGGCACCACCGCGAGGACGGCGAAGGCGCTCAGCGGGAGGTCGCGGCCGGCGACGACGAGCGCCCACGGCACGAGGGCCAGCGCCAGGCAGGACAGGACGAGCGGCGTCCGCGGGCCCTCGGCGACGGCCAGCGCGGCGGCCGCCAGGGCGACGGCGGAGTAGAACAGGTCGGGGGTCCGGGCGGCGGGGGTGCCGCTCGCTGCTGCGGTGCCTGCCGCCACGCCCACTGCCATGTCTCGGGAGGCTAGTGGCGGACGCCGTCCGCGGGGCCCGCCGTTCGGGCAGGGCGCGCCTCGTCCTGCAGGCCGAGGACGACGCGTCCTGCAGGACGATGACGCCCGCTCGGCCGCCGTCCAGCCTGGGCGCATGACCTCGACGACCGCAGCACCCCGGGTCCTGCCGCTCCGACCGGCACGTGCTCCCCGCGCCTGGCTCGCCCCGCGCGCCGTCCTCGCCGGGGCGGCAGCCCTTAGCGCGCTGTTCCTCGGCGTCGCGCTCGTCGGCCTGCTCGTCGACGACCGCGTCATCACCGGCGCCCCCGCGTGGCTCAAGCCGGCGAAGTTCGGCATCTCCATCACGATCTACCTGCTGACGCTGCGCTGGGTGCTCTCCCACGTGCAGGGGCACCGGCGGATGGTCGGCCTCATCACCGCCGTGGTCGTCGTGGCGCTCGTCGTCGAGCTCGCGGTCATCGGTGGGCAGGTGGTGCGCGGGACGACGAGCCACTTCAACGCCGACACCGCGCTCGACGGGGCGCTGTTCTCGCTGATGGGGATGATGATCTCGCTGGTGTTCCTCGCCACGCTCGTGGCCGGCGTCCTCGTGCTGCGGCGGCGCGGCCTCGACGCCGGGCTGGCCGCGGGCCTGCGGTGGGGGATCGGGGTCTCGCTCGTCGGGATGGCGCAGGCGGGGCTGATGATCGCCAACACCGGCTCCAGCCCCACCGGGGGGCACACCGTCGGAGCGCCCGACGGTGGCCCCGGGATGCCGCTGACCGGCTGGAGCGTGGCCCACGGCGACCTGCGCATCGGCCACTTCGTGGGGCTGCACGCGATGCAGCTGCTGCCGCTGCTGGCGTGGGTGCTCGCGACGCGCACCGGCCTGGACGGGCGCTCGCGGGCGCGGCTGGTGCGCGTGGCCGGGGTCGCCACGCTGGGCCTGGTGGCGCTGCTGTCGTGGCAGGCGCTGCGGGGTCAGGCGCTGCTGCGGCCGGACGTCGCGACGCTGCTCGCGACCGGGGGGCTGATGGCGTTCACCGGGGCGGGGGCGGCGCTGGTGCTAGCTGTGGAAGCCTGGCGCCCAACCCGTCGACCCGCCTGATATTGAGGATCCGATCGACGAAATTGGAATCAAGCAAGTTCGAAAGCTTTGCGCACGGTGAGTGCCCGAGGATTCCGTTCCAAGATTGAACCCACAGCGGATCCGAACGGGAGAACTGCCTCCCTTAAGTAGTCTGAAAGGTGCCCGCTCGTCACCACGGCGACATGGATTTCGGCTTTCATGGTATTGGAATGCAAGTCGCGGGCCACCGTAACCCATGGTACTCGAGTCGCAACCGGATGTTCCTGCTCAGTGTCGACGACATAAATCGGAGCCGGCGTGACTAGCAACGGGAAGCAGGCTTGGCCGCTCGCCCAGTCGGTGCTCGCGTTGAAGTCACGATTGGGCTTACCGGTGTCGTCAAGGAAAAAATTAACCGCCTTTGCCAATGGCGTCACAACGTCGGCGAAAAATCCTTCATTGTTGGCAGACCACTTTTTGTTCTGTAGTTGCACCCGAACGAGTTGATTCGCAATGAAGCTGTCATTTCTGGGGTGCCCATCGATCTCCGACATTCCCAGCCAGTGCCAAGGGCTGCCTTGAAAGTATGCGTTGGGATTGTCTGGCGTGGGGCGCATAAGATTGTTGCCGGCCCAGAAGGAGGCTTCGAAGATGGCTTCGTGAGCATCCACTCCGGCGGAGCTGTCGCTACGGCCAATTGCGACGAGTGGCCAATAAGAATTCTTGCATTCCATGATTACGCTCACACCAAAGGACGAACTATATTCCTCGCTTCGGAAAACTTGACGGTAACCGTGTATGTCTACTTCCCGCGACTTGCCCTCGTCGGGATCCACGTATGCACGGCCGAGGCGCACATAGAACCCGAACTCGCGCAATACTGACGCCGACTCCTGTTCCAGCAAGAACCCCGTGCTACCGAGTGCAGCAAGGATGTCTTCACTGGTGATTTCGGGAACAGGGTTGGCCATGCTGTTACTCTACCCATACCGCTGAGACGTGGCTCGTCATCAAACCGTGCTCAGACGCCGAGCACCCCTGGACGTCGGTACCTCAGCCCGAGCACGCTCCGTATGAGTGACCGTGCCTACGGCAAATGGTGCTTATAACCTCGCCTCATGACGACGATGTCAAACCTGCTGCTGCGCGCCCTCGTGGAGGCGGTCATCCCCACCGACGGCCTTCCGTCCGCGGCCGAGACCGGCGTGGCCGAAGCGGTGGTGGCGCTCCTCGCCGCCGAGCGACCGGAGTGGCAGCCGCGCCTGGATGCCGAGCTGGCGCGGATCGAGGCGGTGGCGCTCTCGCGCGGCGGCTCGTTCACCACGCTGGACGCCGCCGGCCGGCTCGCCGTCCTCGACTCCCTCGACGACCCGGACCACCGCTGGTTCTGCACGCTCGTCGGTGACCTGTACTACGCCGACCCCGCGACGCCCGGCTCCGCGGCACCGGCGGTCTGGGACAGCGTCGGCTGGCGCCGCGGGGTCAGCGTGGACGACGTCGACACCTCCGTGTTCGACCTGCCCGCCTCGTCCTTCGCCGGGCCCTGCGATCTGGCGGACTCCTACGACGCCGTCGTCATCGGCGCGGGCGCCGGGGGAGGGATCGCGGCGGCGGAGCTCGCGGCGTCCGGGCGGCGGGTGCTGCTCGTCGAGCGCGGGGACTGGCCGAGCACGGCGTCCCTGGGCCGCGACCACCTGCGGACGCCGCGCTCGTCCACCGGGCTGGACCCACTCACCGGGCCGCGGGGCTTCAACGACCCGCGGACGGTGGCGCTGGGCGTCCCGCGGCGGGTGTGGCCCGGGGACGGCGCGTGGGGCGCCAACGCCATGACCATCGGCGGCGGCACGCGCATCTATGGCGCGCAGGCGTGGCGGTTCAGCCCTGACGACTTCGCCATGGCCACGCGCTACGGGGTGCCGGACGGCAGCGCGCTCACGGACTGGCCGATCACCTACGACGACCTCGAGCCGTACTACAGCCGGGTGGAGGTCGAGCTCGGGGTCAGCGGCGCGGCGGGCGGCGACCCGTGGGCGGGGGAGCGGTCGGTGGACTACCCGATGCCGCCGGTGCACGAGACGGTGCAGTCGCGGATGCTGGCCGCGGGCGCCCGGGCGCTTGGCTGGTCGACGGTGTCGGTGCCGCTGCTGGTCAACTCCCGGCCGTACAACGGGCGGGCGGCGTGCGTGCACTGCGCGCAGTGCATCGGATTCGCCTGCCCCGTCGACGCCAAGACCGGCACCCACAACACCGCGCTGCGCCGCGCGCTGGCGACCGGGCTGTGCACGCTGCTGCCGTCGTCGCGGGTGGAGCGGCTGGTCACCGACCTGTTCGGGCGGGTGGTCGGGGTCGCGATCGTCGGCGGAACGGGGGCCAGCGTGTGGCGGCAGACGGTGTCGACGGGCGAGGTCGTGCTGTCCGCCGGGGCGATCGAGAGCGCGCGGCTGCTGCTGGCGTCCGCGTGCGACGACGAGCCGGACGGGCTGGGCAACGGCACCGACCAGGTCGGGCGGCACCTGCAGGCGCACCTGTACGCCGGGGCGTCGGCGCTGTTCCCCACCGACGTCGTGGATCTCGTCGGGCCGGGGCCGGCCATCGCGACGTGCGACTTCCGGCACGGCAACGACGGGATCGTCGGCGGGGGGATGCTGGCGAACGAGTTCGTGCCGACGCCGGGCCTCACGCGCCGCTACCTCGTGGACGCCGGGTTCCTGCCGCCGCACGGGCTGGACGCCGTGCGAGGGCTGCGCGAGGCCGCGTCACGGTTGGCGCGGGTCGTGGGCCCGGTCCACGAGGTGACGAGTGCGGACTCGCGGGTGCAGCTCGACCCCTCGGTGGTCGACGGGCACGGCAACGCGGTGGCCTCACTGTCCGGGGCGCTGCACGCCGAGGACCTGCGCGGCCAGGCCTTCCTGGCCGAGCGGGCGGCGGAGTGGCTGACGGCGAGCGGGGCGGCGCAGGTGCGGCAGATGGCGCTCGGGTCGCTGACGTCGGGGCCGAGCGCCGGGCAGCACCAGGCGGGCACGTGCCGGATGGGCACCAACCCGGCGACGTCGGTGACCGACCCGTACGGGCGGGTGTGGGGCCACGACAACGTGCGGGTCGTTGACGCCTCGACGCACGTGACGAACGGCGGGGTGAACCCGGTGCTGACGGTGCTGGCCAACGCGCTTCGGGTGGCGGAGCACATGGTTAGTGGGACGACGGCGGCCGCGCCTGCACAGTTGTCGGGATCGGGATCGGGATCGGGATCGGGATCGGGGGCGCGGGCAAGGCCGGTGAGCCAGGAGCGGTAGAGCTCGGCGCTGCGCGCGACGACGCCCTTGGCGCCGGGCTCGATGGTGAGGCCCGGCCACGCACCAGGAAAGTAGTCGTAGGCGAGCGGCTCGAGGGCGGTGAGGATGCGGTCGAGGGAGCGCTCCGGCAGCGGCAGGAGCATCGGGTAGCTGCGCATGAACGAGACCCGCTCCAGCCCGGGCAGGACCATGAGGGTGTCGCCAACGAGCAGCCCGCCACGGCCCTCGGCCGCACCGGGGACGTGCATAACGGCGCTGCTGGCACAGTGCCCGCCGCAGCGGATGAAGGTGACGCCCGTGGGCTAGCTCGGCGGGGTCGTCCCCACCACGTCACAGCGGCGTCGAGGTAGCCGGGCGGGTCGCACAGATCGCCGCCCGCGGGGTGAGGACGAGGAGCTCGCGGTGGCCGATGCCGAGAGGCGGGCTGACGGCGAGCTCAGACAGGTCCGGCTCGACCTCGGTGAGGTGGTGGCCCAGCTCTCGGCGGCGAGCTCGTCGAGGTGTGTCCAGGGTCGGCCGGTCGCGGGGACGTACTGGTGGTCGTTAACGCATACATGGCACTGCGCTGACGGCTCAGAATGGGCGGGTGCAATTGCCGCAGGTCCAGCAGATCGACGCGTGCGGCTCCGCTCTGTGCTGGTGATGGCCCACATCCTTTGGTGCAGTTGGCGGCCAGCGAGGTCCAGCCTCTAGCGCCCTGCCACTCCACTGCTAAGTCAACACGCCTGATGGCTGGCCCCCACCACTCGGGATGGCGGTCATGCCACTCTCATGAGAAGCGCCGCCGTCCACGCATTCGTATTCGTAAGACTTGACAGGGGCATCGCGGGCGCGGAAGTCGGTGAACCAGGCGAGCTGCATCCAGACACAAGGCGCGATGGCAAAGCACCAGGACCTTGCATAGCGCCGAGCATGGCTCCTACGTTCACCGCGGTTCTCGCAGGGTCGACGGCCGCTACAGCTGGTGCCAGCCTGCGTGCCACTTCGCTGCAGCCGGGCAGGGACGCCTCGACGTAGGTCATGCCAGCCCAGCCGAGGCGAAACTGCGATTCGACGCCAGGTGGCGCAGTGCGGCGACGTCGCGGCGCTGCGCCCGTGCAGCGTTGAGGTCGTCGAGCATCGGCCACGGGGTGCCGCCTGTCGCGGGCGTCCACTGGGCTGAGCCCGCTGCCCAAACCATGCGGGCGTAGGTGAACCGCGCATGGAAAGGCCGCCCAGCTGCTTCTCGAGCCTGGCGACAGCGCGTGGAGCGCCAACGCCATGGCCATCGGCGTACTTGCGATGGTGCGCGGTCGCGGTCGCGGTCACGGTCTCGTGGCGCCCAGGAGCTCGCTTCACGATGAGGGCGACGCCGCCTCAGCCCTCTCGCCGCCTCGTCGACGTGGTGACTGCGTCGAACCGGGTGCCGCACCATGGGCTGCTAGTAGGACGAGAGGCTGACCGCGGTCTGCGGCTGGCGACCGCCTGGAGTCAGCGATCCGGCACCGGCCCGAGCGCTCCCTGAACCAGCTGGCAGGTCACAGCGAGGCATCGCCACCCCGGGCCCTCCGCGAGCCAGTAGACTGTCCCGACCGTGCCTCGGCGCCAGCTTGCGCGACCCGATGGGCCAGCGCATCGCCTAGGGCCGTGACGTCACGCTCCGCCCAAGGTCGCCGTCCACTCTTGACGTCCCACTGTCGGTGGTGCCTGGCAGCCTGGAGCCCATCGGACGACTCGGAGGTTGCTGAGATGATCAGAACGTTGGACTTGTTTGCTGGCGCGGGGGGCCTCAGCCTTGGTTTCGCTCAGGCGCAACTGGGATTTGAGCCGGTCCACGCTGTCGAGGTTGAGGGCGCCGCAGCACGCACATACAAGCGGAACTTCGGTACGCCGGTCTTCGATGGGCCTATCGAAGACATCGAAACCTTCGAGGAGGCGGACGTCATCTTGGGTGGCCCCCCCTGCCAGGGCTTTTCACCACTGGGGCGTGATCGCGACGATGTAAGCCGCGCGCAAATGAACTCTTTGTGGCAACACTACTTGCGGGCGGTGCGCCAGCTGCGGCCGAAGGCCTTTGTGATCGAGAACGTCCCGGAATTCCAGCGCAGCGCGCAGTTTGCCAAATTGCTGCTACTTATGGAATCCGATGAAACGCTGCGTCAATACACTTACGCCTATGGCGTCCTAAATGCCGCGGATTACGGCGCCCCGCAGACGCGCAGGCGGGGGATATTCATGGCCGTGAAGGGATCCGCGGAAGTCCCGTGGCCGCCCGTGCCGACACACGGGCCGAACTCAGACGGCGCGGTGCCATATGTAACAGTCCGCGACGCCATAGCTGACCTCCCGGCGGTTCCTGCGTCTGATGACGTCTCAATCTTGGAGGACGGGCGGCAGGACCTGCACTTCAGAAGAAACCCCCGACCGGAATCAATTCAGCGATACGAGGCCATCCCTCCGGGCGGAAACAGGTTCGATCTGGCTAGAAATCGACCAGATCTCACTCCACGATGCTGGGCAGAAAAGCCCACGGGGACGACTGACGTTATGGGAAGGCTCTGGTGGGACCGCCCCAGCGTCACCATTCGAACTGAATTTTTCAAGCCCGAGAAGGGCAGGTACCTGCACCCAGAGGCGCATAGGCCCATCACCCACAGAGAGGCCGCGCGTTTACAGTCTTTCCCCGACAATTTTGAGTTTGAAGGCTCCAAGATTGAGATTGCCCGACAAATCGGGAACGCCGTGCCGCCGAAATTGGCCGAATCGATCGCGCGGCACCTTCACTCACTTCTTGCCGGACCCAAATAGGCGGGAGCGATCAGCGATTCTGCGGATAGTGCGAAAGCTGACTGCGTTCACGAGCGCCGCCCTCAAACCATGCCGCGTCAATGACTGTCGCGAACTTGAAGCGCTTCCACAATTTGCTGCAGGCGGTGGGCGGCCCCGACTGGTTCCTCATGTTCCCAGATGCGGACAACCGTCCACCCTGCCGACCTTAGGGCAAGGTTGGTCTGCTGGTCTCGAATCCGAGTTACACGGACCTTCTCGGCCCAAAATGCACCGTTGGTCCTGGCCACGGTGTGGTGCTCGGGACATCCATGCCAAAAGCAACCATCGACGAAAACGGCCACTTTCGTTCTTGGGAATACCATGTCCGCGGTTCTCCGAAGCTCAGCAATAGGCTTGCGATGCACGTAATATCGGAGCCCCAGTGAGTGCGCCGCCTTGCGCAAAGCAAGCTCGGGACCTGTGTCCTTGCCTTTGTTTCCTTGCATGCTCGCTCTGACGCCCGGTGTCGAGGCCCATGACTTTTCGCCCATCTCGGCATCCCTTCGTTGCGGCGCTCACGCTTGACGAAATCGCGGACCGATGACACCTTGCCTCGGTGAAAACTAGCAAGCCCGATGCGACGACCAGCGACCCAGCCTCGGCCGATGACGCGGTGCCGAGACTTCCCGTACGTCTCAGCGCGAATCGGCGAAGGCTCTCGCCGCCTCGACCCGACCCTCGCAAGCGACCCAAGCATCAGATTGGTCCGACGCCTGGAGGCACGGCGGGCCGCCCCCCGGGGCGGGGACAAGACGAAGAAATTTGGGCAGTGCGAGACGAGATCGCTCGGCAAGATCCCAGTTGGACTCGCGCCGGGTATGCAATCCGCGAGGCGCTGGACCAAATTTATGACGGCCAGCGGACTGGGCGTTGGGATTACACGCAGCTGTTGAAAACGGAAAAGACCCATGTTGGCACCTTGGTTGAAATTTGGCTGCAACGGGAGTTCCTGTTTGATGATGGAGAGGATCTCGACTACCGGATTGCTGGGGCAGAAGTCGACTGCAAGTGGTCACTGAACCTGTATGAGTGGGAGATTCCTGAGGAAATGTACTCGAGAGGGCCGATGATCGCTCTCTTGGTGTGGGCCAATGAGTACACCGCCAGGTGGGCGATGGGCCTCTTGCGAATCGACGAGACGGTGCTCAAGCCGCCCGGGAGGCAGCGCGATCGAAAGCGAAAGATCAACGAGCTGGGACGCGACCAGATACTGTGGCTCGTACCTGGCGCGGATCTCGTTGAAAACACTTTGGTGCATATCGCCGACCCTGCCCTGCTTGAGTCGGTGGCTTATGCTCGTGACGGGCAAGATGCCGTAACCAACTTGTTCCGCGGGCTCACTGGTCGTCTGGTCAACCGAGCTACAGTGCTTACGGCAGGACAGCAGATTGATCCGGGTAAGCGCGTTAGGGACGCGCGCAAACGACTGCGGCCCGAAGGTATCGTCATTTTCGGTCACTACCAACCGCATCCGGCGATGGCCGCTGCGCTCGGTCTTCCTGAGCCCACGCTGGGACGCTACGTCAGTACACGGTTGTCGCCGTGGCAGGACGGCGATGTTGAGCCATGTATTGAGGTTGACAACCGAAAGTGGCGGTGCGCCCGAGATTTCGAGCCGGCCTGCATGGCCCCGCTGCTGCCCAAGCAGGGAAAGGCGGACTAAGGGCGACCCGGATATTTGACCTGACGATGGTCATTACTAGGGTCGGGCCATCAGTCGCTGGCGGCGGACGACAGCACGCCAAGTGCATTTTTCAATGCAATGACAAACACGGTGTGTTCGCCGCCACTTTGGAGCCTGGCTAGGTGGGTGACGCCGTGGTACTTACGGCTCGTTGATTCCTGGGCTACGTCGAAGGATATTTCGTCGCCGCCGTAAGAACGAGCCGCAAGGCCGATTTCCCAGCACACGAGAAACGTCATGTCGTTCCACCTCTTAACGGCCGAGACGACGTCTTCAATAAGGGCGCTGGCCGTGTGCTTGAACTCTGCTACACCTTCCCGTTCGCGCATGTCGATGTCGTCCTGCCCCGTCAGGACGTCGCGAACGGCAATGTCGCATAGCTCGGGCCTGTATTCAAAGTAGGAGTCGTAAAAATCAAAGCCACTGTAGAACACCGGCTGCAGATGGGCGTAAACACCCATGCCCACCAACTCGCTGTACAGTGCGATTACATCCTGCTCTGATTCCGGCGCGCTTTGCAGTCGTATATCGCCAAATGGGGGCAACGAGCTGAGGGGCATGGGCTCTGCGCGCCGCTGGTATGCCTTGACGGCTGGGGCGACATAACCGCCAGCAGCTGGCCTTGTCCGGGGAGGGCTGATGCGCAAGAATGGTCGACTCTCGTTGGCGACGCGGTTTGCGATGATTTCCTCCGTTATCCGCAGAAAGTCGTGAACCTCCGGAGGGAAATCCTTGCGCCCGAGATCCGGCTCGATGCGACGCATGCTATAGAGAAGCCAGGTGCGGTCGACGTTGAAGCCACGGTGGGTCAGAGTGATCTCGCGTACCCACGAAGAAATCATGCCGTCCGTCGCAACCCTGAGGCTAGGGGCATGTAGCCACTTTCGGTTGGCCGGAATCTTCCATGCCTCCCGAATTGCGTCGCGGTATTGGGCGCTGTAGGAGAACAGGGCGTAAGCGTGGACGTCGTGATCAAGGACAAAGCTCCGAACTTCTTCAGATGTAGTGAGCTTTTCCCCAACTTGGTCTTGAATAAGGTCGAGCAGTTCCTCGGGCCCAAACTGCCAGTAGCAAGCATGATATGCTTTTCGGTCTCGAGGCGCAGGTTCGGCATTCCGCAACTGCTTCATGTGCTGGCCCAGGTTGAGCACCCTTATGCCTGCTGGGACGTCCATGTGTGGATAGCGGTAAAGAGCGGGAACTTCCACCGTGTCGGTCTTTGAGTAAGCCCTGTACTCGAGATGCACTTCGAGGGGACGCTGCTTCGCGGTCTCGGGAGGGCTGACGAGTCCCGCGGCCGTTTGGTTTCGTAGAACCGTGGCGGCGTAATCAATGCTGGGAAAGGACATCCGCAAGCTTCGTGGCTCTGTAAGAGGACTCAAACCCACCGTGATGATGGTTCCGGTGTTGGAGAGTCGACCTTCAGTGCCTACAGCATCGTTGAGGCGCCCGATCGGCGGAGCCGCGTCGGGAGTCGTGTCCTCAACCCAACTGCGTCCTCCCTCTAGCCTAAGAATGTAGTGTTCGTTCGTCGTTCTTGATTCAATCTCGAAATAGTCGAACCCGTATGCAAGAAAGGTCATTCCGACCCCCTTGTGGCCGCGGACGAGTCCCTGCAGGAAGGCGGCGCGCTTGCTCCCAACATCGGGGGCAAGGTATCGTTCTATGTCGCTACTTGAGATGCCGCGACCGTTATCCCATACGGATATCTGATCTGAATCTGTGTTCAGAATCACCCGGACCGTCCCGGTGTCGCCGAGGCCGTCGGCGGAAAGGACTTCGTCCACTGCATTCTGTACCGGCTCGGCCAGTACATCCGTCGCGTTGTGATAACTCTTGATTACGTTGATAACGCGCTGCTTGACCCACGCAGTAGCAGCGTCCTGAGTGAGCGTGTTCAGTGGTTGGACGTCTCTCATGAATTCTCCCTGTGATTGGCTGCCGGTCTAGCCATGCAGACGAAAACTGTGCTTTGTCTATTAGGCGAGATCTGCCTGCTATTGATCCATTGGTTGACATGTCAGCATCGGTCATCGTTGCGAGCGCGAGCCGAGCTGTGAACGGTCCGCGACGCCAAGAATACCCAACCTTGCCCTGACCTCTGCGAGAACCGTGGCTGGCCGAATAGCGCTGGGGGAGGGGGTAAGCGGCGTGGCCGTCACCGGCGTCGTGTTGAAGACGTGTTTCCGATGGTCACCTACAGGTGTAATTGATGGCCACCTCCTGTCAGCGTTGGCTGGTGCGGCGGGGGACTCTCCTCCGGATGGAGGGGGACCGACGAGCGCCAAGTCGCTGAGGTCAGTGTCGAGTTCGTCTGGCATCCCTTTGACGAACCGATGACCGTCACTCGTGAGACGGTGACGATCACGTCATGGAGCGCTGGACGGCCATCGGGAGGCTCCAAAGGCCCCGCGTCCGGCGAGCGACTTGAGCCCGCCTTCGTGGCGCGAGGTCTGAGCTGCCCAGCGGAGGTCGTAGTGCCAGGGGAAGAACAGGTCGCCGGGGCCCTCAAATCCGCTTCATGGTCGGCGCACACCTGGCGAGCGACGTCCACCGCGCTCTCGGCGCCGACAAGGCGCCCCAAAGCGTCGATGGGCCAGTCTCTGAGGTCCCGTTTCGTGGCCACGACAACAGTTTGCCAGCTGCGACGGGCCCGCGGCGGTGCCGGGACGGCAGGTGCTGCGCAGCGATCAGCTGCTCAAGGCCTCCAAGCGCGTGTGGCCCATGGCGAAGGGTGCTGCGCCTTCACCGTCCGGAACGTACATAGAGACGAGCGAACGGCTACCTATGGCTGGTGACGCGAGTCGTTGCGACGCGTCGTGACTACCGCGCGGGCGTCCAGAGGCGGCTTGGCGTAAGGCGACGGTGTCCTTCTCGCACGGTGCTTGTCCGCGTGCTCTCCTGCACCCATGAGCGCGACGACGGCCACCACGACCTCCGGCCGCGTCGAGGGGCGCTGCGCCGACGGCGTCACCACCTGGCTCGGCGTCCCCTACGCCGCCCCGCCCGTCGGGCCGCTCCGCTTCCGCGCCCCGCAGCCGCCCAGCCCGTGGGCCGGCGTCCGCCCTGCCCTCACGCCCGCCGGCGCCGCCACCCAGCGCGGCGGTATCACCGCACCGATAGCCGGGCTCGGCTCGTCAGTGGGAGAGGACTGCCTCTACCTCAACGTCGCCTCCCCGGCCGCGGACGACGCCCGGCGTCCGGTGCTGGTGTGGGTGCACGGCGGCGCGTTCACGTCCGGCTCCGGCGCCCTGTACGACGGCCGGCACCTCGCGGCGCTCGGCGACGTCGTGGTGGTCACCGTCAACTACCGGCTGGGGGTGTTCGGCTTCGCTGACCTGTCCGCGGTCACCGGCGCCGACGTCCCGTCCAACCTCGGGCTGCGCGACGTCATCGCCGCGCTGGAGTGGGTGCGCGACAACATCGCGGCCTTTGGGGGCGACCCCGGCCGCGTCACGGTCGCGGGGGAGTCGGCCGGCTCGGTGCTCGTCTCGCTGCTGACCGTCGCGCCGGAGGCGCGCGGGCTGTTCGGCGCCGCCATCTGCGAGAGCGGCACCTACACGCTCGGCCACGGCGACGAGCAGCGCGCCGACGTCGCGGAGCGGTACGCCCGCGAGCTGCGGATCGGCCCGCGGGGCGGCGCAGCCCTGTGGGAGCTGCCGACCGAGCAGCTCCTCGCGGCCCAGGTCGCGGTGGGGAAGCAGGTGCACGCGACGACGGCCGCCGCGCCGTGGTTCGACGGCGACGTCGTGCCCGCCTCCCTCGCGGATGCCCAGGCGGCCGTCCGCCCCGACCTGCCGCTGCTCGCAGGGTCCAACCGCGACGAGATGCTGCTGTTCCGCCGCACCCGCTCCGACATCCTCCTGCTCGACCGCGCCGAGATCGCCCACCGCCTGCGCGACGCCCTCGGCGACGAGCACGCCCGCCGCATCGTTCGCGCCTACCCCGACACCCGCGCCGGCGAGACGCAGCTGTCCACCGACATCAACTTCGCCCGGCCCACCGCGCACTTCGCGAAGCGTCACGCGGCCGCGGGTGGCACGACCTTCACCTACCGCTTCGACGCCGCGACGCCGTGGCTCGGCGCCTGCCACGCGTCTGAGCTCGCGTACCTGTGGGACTGGCGCGGGACGACGGGGTTCGCGCTGCGCGGCGTCCGGACGGCGGCCCGCCGGGCGCTCGCGGAGCGGATGCAGCGGCACTGGGTCGCCTTCGTGCGCGACGGCCGTCCGGGACCTGACTGGCCCGCCTACGACCTCGCCGACCGGCGCACCCTCGTCCTCGACCCGGCCGGCGACCACGTCGAGGTCGACCTCGCGGGGGAGCGCCGGGAGGCGTGGGCGGGCGCCGACGTGATGCCGCACGGGTGAGGCGGCGACCTGCATCAGCAAAACGTCAGGGAGGTGTCCGGATGCCGTGAGGCCGCTTCTCCGGCGCCGTCGCCCGCCGTACCGTCCGGCCATGCGACCGGCACCTCTCTCGACCCGGCCGGCATCGGCGTCCCGCCAGGCGCGGCTGCTGCGCCTGGCGCTCGTGCTGGTCGTGGCGGGCACGTCGGTGGTGGCCGCCTACACCTACGACGTGGGCCGCGTCGCCGTGGCGATGGCGCCTGAGCTGGCTGGCTACCGGGTGCCGCTGTACGTGGCGGCCGGCGCCGGCGTCCTGCTCGTGCTGGGAGGGGTGACGCTCGCGGCCGACCTGGCGTCCGTGGTGCAGCGGGGCCGCGGCGACTTCCCGGGGGCCTCGGTGCTGCTGCGGCGCCTCCGCGTGCTGGTGTGGGTGCTCACGGGCTGCCTCACGGCGGGCGTCGTCACGATGGAGGTCGTCCTGTCCGGCCTCGACCTGGACATGCCCCTGGTGTGGCTGTTCTGGCTGGTCGTCGAGGCCGGGATGGTCGCGCTCGCCGGCAAGCTGCGGGCGCGCCAGCGCCGCATCGAGGAGCTCGCGCCCCGGCCGCGGTAGGGCGGCTCACCGGCGCGAGGGCCGCCGCAGGGCCGTCAGGGCGAGCAGCGTCGCCTCGTCCGGCACCGTGCCGGCACTCACCAGGGCCTCGATCTCGGACGGGGAAAGCCCCGCCGACCAGCACGCCACCACCGCCCGGTCGCTCACGCCCGGGTCGGTGAACGCCGCGACCAGGCGCGGGTCGAGGCCCTGCGCTCGCAGGGTGATCAGGGCGAGGGTGAGCATCCGCACGTCCTCGGGGCGCGCGTCGTAACGCTCGGCGATCGCCTCGATGGGGTGGTGGTAGACGCGGTCGTCCCAGTCGAACGCCGCTGACAGCGCCGGGCGTCCGGCGCCGCGGCGGACCAGCCGGACGGCGGTCAGCAGCTCTTCCGAGCCGGCGCCGGGCCCGGTGAGGTCGGCCTCGTCCGGCCCCTCGTCGCCCGTGCTCATCGCGTCCAGGGTCTCACCGGGGGCGCCGGAGCGAGCGCGTCGTCGGCGCCGGTCCCTACCGTTCGCGCCGTGGAGCTCGCGACGACCCGGCCGATCGTCGTCCCGCCCGCTCCCGCGGCGTCCTCCCCGGCGTCCGCGCGCACGATGCGCGCCAATCGCCGCCGCGACACGGCGCCGGAGCTGGCGGTGCGCCGAGAGCTGTGGCGGCGCGGCCACCGCTACCTCGTCGACGCCACCCCGGCCGGCACGAGCCGGCGGCGCCGGGCGGACGTCGTCCTGCGCGGCCCGCGGATCGCGCTCTTCGTCGACGGCTGCTTCTGGCACTCCTGCCCGGACCACCTCCACGTGCCCAAGGCCAACCGCGCCTGGTGGGAGGTCAAGCTCGCCAGCATCCGCGAGCGCGACGCCCGCACCGACGCCGAGCTGCGCGCGGCCGGGTGGACGCCGGTGCGCGTGTGGGAGCACGAGGATCCGGGAGCCGTGGTCGACCGGCTCGAGGTCCTCATCGCGGAGTCGCCTCAGTCGCGCCGGACG
This sequence comes from Quadrisphaera sp. DVD1, assembly GCF_058932755.1. Lineage (NCBI taxonomy): Bacteria > Bacillati > Actinomycetota > Actinomycetes > Kineosporiales > Kineosporiaceae > Quadrisphaera > Quadrisphaera sp. DVD1. The sequence continues at coordinate 6,540 of NZ_JBZYWI010000026.1, read as the reverse complement.
CCGCGGTCGGGGGCGCTCATGTCTCCCGTCGCGGGCGTGCCGTCGGCCAGGCCGTAGCGCAGGTAGACGGTGCCGCTCGGGCTGGCGACGGGCGGATCGAGGAGCGTGACGTTCGTGGGCACCGCACCGCCGTCGAACACCTTCTTCCCGACGCCGAGCACGACCGGGTGCACCCACAGGTCGATGACGTCGAAGAGCTGCTCGCGCAGGAGCGTCTGCACGAGGTCCAGGCTGCCGACGACCTTGATGTTCTCGTGCCGGTCGCGGACCTCGCGCACCGCGGCGGGCAGGTCCGGGCCGAGGTGCGTGGACCCGGCCCACGAGAGGTCGGGCGTGCCGCGAGAGGCCACGTACTTGGGGATGCGGTTGAACAGCGCGGCGATGCTGCCGTCCTCGCCGCCGTTCTGGTGCGGCCAGTAGCCGGCGAAGATGTCGTAGGTCCGCCGACCGAGCAGGAGGGCGTCGGTGCCCTCGTACGCGGCACCGACCTGGGCCCCGGAGACCTCGTCCATCAGGGGCGCCTGCCAGCCGCCGAACGGGAACCCCTCCGGGTCCTCGTCGGGGCCGCCGGGCGCCTGCCCGACGAGGTCGAGGGTGGCGAACAGCTCGAGGTGGATGAGGCCCATGGCGTGCTCCCGGTGCGTCGGTCGTCTGAGTCGGGAGGTAGACCGGCGGCGCGGGCGGAACCCATCGCTGCGGCGTCCAGCGGCTGTCGTCCGGGCGCCCGGAACTGTCGGACCCCGCGGCGACGATGGACCTGTCCACCCCAGACGGGATGGGCACGGAGCCGTCCTGGAGCGCGCCATGCTCTCTTCCACGCTGGACCTGCACGCCGTCGCCGATGCCGCGCTGCACGAGGGGGCGGTGGTCGGCTCCGGTGCGCTCCGGTCCGGCCACGGCTACGCGGTGGCGATCCCCGGCACCGAGGAGGTCGTGCCGACGACCAGCCAGGCCGCGCTGGTCGGCGTCCTCGTCGGGTACGTCGGGCACCACCAGCGCGACCTCGCCGGGCCGGGGCGCGTGCTGGACGCCGTCGCCGAGGGCACCCACACGGTGATCGACGTGGCCGAGGTCTACCCCGACCTGCCGACCGCGCGGTCGGCGGCCCGCGCGCTGCACCAGTGCGTCGTCCTGGACCTGGTCAGCCACGCCACCATCCCCGTCTGACGGGTAACGCCTCGGCGCGCCTCGCGCGGGAATGGCCGAGCGACCCGCAGCATTGAGGAGGGTGGCCGGTCCGGTACATGTCCCCGGGCCTCACCTCAGCCGCTTCGAGCGGCCTACCGCCGAGAGGCGACTGTCGGATCGGCCACGCACGTGGACGGCCGCTCGGTCTTCGGACCGAGCGGCCGTTCTGCGTTCCCGTCAGGCATGATCACTGGACTCGACCCTGGAGCCGCTCATGCCCACGCCCGACGTCCCGCTGGCCAAACTGGGATTCCTCACGATCGGCACGTTCGACGAGGCCGATCCCGGCCCGGGCCACGAGAGCACCCTGGCGGTCCTCGAGCTGGGGGAGCGGCTCGGCTTCGACAGCGCCTGGCTGCGCCACCGCCACCTGCAGCCCGGCATCTCCTCGCCGGTCGCGGTGCTCGCGGCCGCCACCCAGCGCACGCGGCGCATCGAGCTCGGCACGGCCGTGACGCCGCTCGGTTGGGAGAACCCGCTGCGCCTGGCCGAGGACCTCGCCACGGTCGACGTCCTCTCCGGTGGCCGCCTCAACCCCGGCATCAGCGTCGGGCCGCCGATGCACTTCGATGACGTCAAGGACGCGCTCTACCCCGACACGGCGGACGCCGAGGACTTCACCTACGAGCGGGTCCTGCGCCTGGTGCGCCTCGTGCGCGGGGAGCCGGCCAGCCCGTTCCGCGGGGTCCGCGGCATCGAGCAGTTCTCCGACCGGGTGCAGCCGCACGCGCCGGGCCTCGCGGACCGCATCTGGTACGGCGCGAGCGGCGTGCGCTCGGCGCAGTGGGCGGGGGAGCAGGGCCTCAACCTCCTCACCAGCAGTGTCATCAAGGCTGAGGAGTTCGAGGACTTCGCGCAGAGCCAGCGCGCCCAGGTCCGGGCGTTCCGCGCGGCGCATCCGGCCGGGGACGCCGCCCGCGTCTCGCAGGGCCTCGTGGTCATCCCCACCGACAGCGCCTCGGCTGAGCAGCGCGCCCGGTACGCCGCGTACGTCGAGGGGCGGATGCCGCGGACGACGAGCCCCCAGGGGCCGGCGCGCATCCTGTTCGCGCCGGACCTGCTGGGCACGTCGGAGCAGATCGCCGAGGCGCTGTACGCGCACGCCGGGTTCCGCGAGGTCACCGAGGTCGCGTTCGCGCTGCCCTTCACGCTCCGGCACGAGGACTACGTGCAGATCCTCACCGACATCGCGACGAGGCTCGGCCCGGCGCTGGGCTGGCGGCCGAGCGCCTGACCCCGGCCCGGACGCCGGTCGTGCGGGCTCACGACCCTGGCGGACGCAGCCCCGCGACCAGCCGCGCCAGCAGCGCGAGCAGCGTCGCGTAGTCCTCGCCCGGCAGCGCCACGGCGACCCGTGCCCGCACCGCCTCGACGGCGGGCGCCAGCTCCCCGTGCTTGTCCTGCCCCGCGGACGTCAGGACGAGGCCCGCTCCCGACTCCACCACCCACCCTGCGGCCTCCAGGGCCTCGACGACGTGCTCGACCACCACCGCGGGGTCGAAGGCGCTGAGGGAGGTCAGCAGGTCGCCGCGCTCCACGGGTCCTCGCGCCAGGGAGGTGAGGACCTGCCACCCGCGGCGGTCCACGCCCGTCCCGCGGAGCGCGTCGTCGAAGGCCGCATCGAGCAGCGCGTCGGCCTCCTTCAGCCACCACCCGACGGGTCTGCGCTCACGGTTCCGCTCGTCCATCTCGCCTCCTCCACGTCCGGCTCGGTGATAACGGCAGCCGGCGGACGTCGTCCTGAGGTCACCGCCACGACGTCGCCCCGACAACGACCGCCATCCCAGCCCACTGCGGCGCCTCGAGCCACTGGCCGAGCAGGACGATCCCGGCCAGCGCCGCGAGGACCGGGTGGACGCTCATGAAGACGCCGAAGAAGCGTGCGGGCACGAGCCGCAGCGCGCTGAGGTCCCCGGCGTAGGGCACGACCGACGGCAGCACACCTGCCGCGACCGCCGCGAGCAGCGGCGCACCCCCGAGCAGGCCGTCGGCCATCGGACGCCGCCCCGGCCGGCACCCGCGCCGTGCACGGCGTCGACGAGTGGCTCACCCTGATCGCCGCCGGGCAGGCGGTCGGCATCACCGCCGAGGCCACGGCGCGCCAGCACCTGCGACCCGGCGTCACGTACCGCCGGGTCCGCGACGCCCTCCCCGTGCCGGTGTGCCTGGCGTGGTGGAAGGACGACCCGCCGCCGCGCGCCGGCGCGCTGCTCCAGCTGGTCCGCGAGGCCTACGCACCCAGCTAGCTCAGTGGCAGTGCTGCGTGTACTCCGCGCGGCGCCAGAGCATCGCGGCGGCCATGGCCACGAGCATCAGGACGTGCCCGGCGACCATCAGCGTCGCCTCGGAGATCACGCCCAGCCACAGCGGCGCGAGCAGGGCGACGAACGGCAGGTACATGGCCGTGGCCATCTCGGCGATGCTGGCCCAGCCGTGCCCGCGGTAGCGCATCCACGCGGACATCGCGACCGTCATGTTCGTGGCCATGACCACGGCGCCGACGTCGGCGCGGTCGAGCACGGCCGTCCAGCCGAGCGCGTCACCGGCCCACGACCAGACCGGGGCGAGGGCGACCATCCCGACCACCATCGCCACCACCATCTCCAGGTAGTGGCGCACGAACGGCCACAGCGCGCGGGCGCGGGCCGGAGCGGCGACAGCGGCGGGGGCGGCCAGCGGGGTGTTGCTCATCGGATCCTCCAGGGAGACGTCGTCGAGGGAACGGGTCCACCGTGGAGCCGGCCACCACCGGGTCGCGCCGGGAGAACCGCCAGGTCTGCGGCCGTGGTCAGCCGCGAGGCGAGCTCTGCGGCGTCCCGGCCCACGAACCCGAGCAGCGCCGAGCCGCGGCTGCGCTGCCACGGCAGCCCGAGGAAGAACAGCCCCGGCACCGGGCTGACCCCGCCGTCGTGGACGACCCGCCCGTCGGCGACGGCACTGGGCACGTCGACCCAGGAGTGGTCGGCCCGGTACCCGGTGGCCCACACGACGGCGTCCACGTCGACGGCCCCTTCGACGCCCCTGTCGGCGAGCACCACGCGCCGCCCGGACGCCGACACGGCCCGCCCGGCGAGCGTGATCCCGCGGCGCCGCAGGCGCGGCCACGTCGTGCCGATGACGAGCTCGCGCTCCCGCACGCGCCGGGCCAGGCGCGAGCCGGCGGGCGCGCTGACCACGCCGAGCGCGGTCAGCCACCAGAACAGGTCGCGGCCCAGCGGCCGCTGGGGGAGGGCGCGCGGCCGGGTGCCGACCGCGAGGGTGACCGCGCGGCCGGCGGCGGCGAGCTCCTCGGCGATCTGCACCCCGGAGCTGCCCGCCCCCACGACGAGCACCCGCCCTGCCGGCACGTCGGAGGGCCGCCGGTAGCCGGCGCTGTGCACCTGGACGACGCCGTCGTCGAGCCCCGCGGCCAGCGCGGGCACGTGCGGGGTGTGGAACGGCCCGGTGGCCACGACGACCTGCCGGGCGCGCACGACGCCGGTCGTGGTCTGCGCGATGAAGCCCCCGTCGGTGCGGGTCAGCCGGGTGACTCGGGCGCCAAGGCGCACCGGCAGGCCCCACTGCACGGCGTAGGCCTCGAGGTGGTCGGCGACCTCGTCCTTGCCCGGGTAGGTGCCGGCGGGCGCGGGGAACGGCGTGCCGGGCAGGGCGTCGTACTCCGCGGCGGTGAACAGGCGCAGGGAGTCCCAGCGCGAGCGCCACACGTCCCCGACCCGTTCGCCGGCGTCGACGAGGAGGAAGCGCAGCCCGCGCTCGCGCAGGTGCCAGCCGAGGGCGAGCCCGGCCTGGCCGGCGCCGATGACGAGGACGTCGAGCGGCCGGCCGGGCGGCACGATGATCATGACGAGGGACGCTAGGGGCGCCGCCGCACGGCTCGCACTGGTGGTACCACCAGTGAGCGCTCAGCCCAGGGGGCGCGCGGCCAGCTCGGTGCGGCTGGTGATCCCGAGCTTGCCGAAGACGTTGCGCAGGTGGAAGTCCACGGTGCGGGGGCTGACGAACAGCCGTCCTGCGACGTCGCGGTTGGACATCCCCTGCTGCACCAGCCGCGCCACCTGCAGCTCCTGCGGGGTGAGCTCGACCGCGGTGGAGGCGTCGTGGCGGCGGGCGGTCTCCCCGGAGGCCCGGAGCTCGGCCCGGGCGCGCTCGGCCCACGGCTGCGCCCCGAGGTCGTCGAAGACCTCCAGCGCCGCGCGCAGGTGGGCGCGGGCGTCCACCCGACGGCGCGAGCGGCGCAGGAGCTCCCCGTACGCCAGCTCGGTGCGCGCTCGGTCGGGCACCCGCAGCGAGGACGCGTGGGCCTCCAGCGCTGCCCGGAAGTGGGCCTCGGCGTCCGCGCCGTCGGCGAGCAGGGCTCGGCCGTGCTCGGTCGCGGCGCTCGCCCACGCCTGGCCGGTGGCGTCGGCGACGTCGGCCAGGTCGGCCACCCACGCCCGCGCGACCTCGGAGCGCCCCGCGCGGACCGCGGTCTCGAGCCGGTCCATCGCGGCCAGGTGCCGGATCGTCGGGGTGGTCATCTGCTCGAGGTGGTGCAACGCGGTGGCCGATGTGTCCGCCGACCGCAGGGCGCGGGCCCAGCGGGTGAGGTCGCCGACGAGGTCGGTGACGATGCCGAGGGAGCGCCCGGCCGTGATCTCCTCCAGCGCCGCGAGGTGCCGGTCGGCGGCGTCCTCGCCGCGCAGGGCCGCGAGCAGGGCGAGCACCGCGGTGGGGTACCCCGCGAGCGACGGCTGCCCGACGCTGTCGGCGAGGAAGACCGACTCGGCCGACCCGGCGTCGGCCTCGGCCCAGCGGCCGGTGGCGACCTCGGTGACGCTGCGGCGGGTCAGCGCGTGCACGATCATGATCACGGTGCTGGTGGCGCGGGCCCCGGCCAGCAGCCGGTCCTGCAGGCGCAGCGCGGCCGCGTCGTCACCGGTGTGCCAGGTGCAGACGCCGAGGTTGAGCAGCAGGTCCTCGTCGTCGGTGTCGCTGAGCTCGTCAGCGGTCGCCACGGCCCGGCGCAGGGGCGGGACGGCGGCGTGCCGGTCGCCGCGGGAGACGGCGTCCAGCCCCCGCACCAGGTCGGCCAGGCACCGCTCGCGGGACGCGGCGTCGGGACCGACCGGCGGCACGAGCGCGGTCGGGTCCAGCGGGCTGCCGGAGCGGGCGCCGAACGCGGCCAGCGCCGCCGCGAGCATGGCCAGCTCCCCGGCTCGCCGGGCGTCGTGCGGCGCGACCTCGGCCGCGGCCTCCAGCACCATCCGGTGCCCGGTGTGCAGCGAGGTGGCGTGGAACTCCAGCTGCGCCCGGAGGCGCTGGACGTCAGCGCGCAGGAGCGGGTCACGGGCCTGCTCCTCCGCCGCGTCGGCG
>NZ_JBZYWI010000259.1:0-1641 GCF_058932755.1 Quadrisphaera sp. DVD1 | reverse complement strand
CGGCGCTGTCGGGCCGCGTGCCGCGCGGCACCAGCGCCGCCGGCATCGACCTCGGCGGTCTCGGCCTGGAGCAGGCGGAGGCCGCGCTCAGCGACGGCCTGGCGACCGCCGCGACCGCGCCGCTCGCGGTCACCGCCGCCGACCGCGAGGGCGAGATCGACCCCGTCGCCGCCGGGCTGGTCCTCGACGCCGCGGCCACCGCCGAGCGCGCGGCCGGCGCGACCGGCCACCCGCTGACGCTGTGGCGCCACCTCGTGGGCGGTGGCGAGGTCACCCCGGTCACCGACGTCGACGACGCCGCCCTGGCCGCGGCGCTGGCCGACCTGGCCGCTGCCGTCGACGTGCCGCCGGTCGAGGGGGCGATCGCCTTCGCGGACGGCGTCCCGACCCCCACCGAGCCCGCGGCCGGCGAGGTGCTCGACGTCGAGCGCGCGGCGGGCGTGCTGGCCCGGCGCTGGCTCACCGGCGGGAGCCCGCTGGAGCTGCCCGTCGTCGTGCGGGAGCCCGACGTCGGGGCCGAGGCGGTCGAGCGGGCGATGACCGAGCTGGCCGGGCCGGCGATGTCCGCCCCGGTGACCGTGGTGGTCGGCGAGCGGAGCGTCGAGCTGGCGCCCGCGCAGGTCGCCGCGGCGCTGTCCACCGCGCCCGTCGACGGCGCGCTGGAGCTCGCCGTGGACGCCGCGGCGCTGTCCGCGGCGGTCGCGGCCGTCGAGCCCGAGGCGCTGACCCCGGCCCAGGACGCCCGGCTGGAGGTCCAGGACGGGGCCGTGGCCGTCGTGCCGGGCGTGGACGGCACGGGCTTCGACCCCGCCACCCTCTCGGCGGTCGCGGGCGCCGCGCTCACGGGCACCACGCCCGCCGAGCGGACGCTCACCCCCGCGCTGGTGCCGGTGGAGCCGGAGACCAGCACGGCGGACGCCGAGGCGCTCGGCGTCCGGGAGGTCGTCTCCGAGTTCTCCACCAAGCTCACCGCCGACGCCCAGCGGACCGAGAACCTGCGGATCGCCGCGCGGACGGTCAACGGCACGCTGCTCCTGCCCGGCGAGACCTTCAGCCTCAACGAGGTGCTCGGCCAGCGGACGCCGGAGAAGGGCTACAACAAGGCCCCGGCGATCAGCGGCGGCCGCCTCGTGGCGGACTACGGAGGCGGCGTCTCGCAGGTGGCGACGACGCTGTTCAACGCCATGTACTTCGCGGGCCTGAAGGACGTGGAGCACAAGGCGCACTCCTTCTACATCTCCCGCTACCCGGTGGGGCGCGAGGCCACGGTGAACTACCCGACCGTGGACCTGAAGTTCACCAACGACAGCCCGCACGGCGTCCTCATCGAGACGTGGCTCGGCGGCGGCGAGATGCACGCCCGGTTCTGGAGCACCAAGGTCTGGGACGTCACCTCCGAGACCTCCGAGCGGCGCAACGTCAAGCCGCCGGCGACGGTGGTCGACGACTCCCCGGGCTGCGTGACGCAGGCTCCCAGCGACGGCTTCGACGTGACGGTGACCCGCACGTCCACCCGCGCGGGGGAGGCTCCCCGGGTGGAGGAGTTCCGGACCCACTACATCCCCGAGGACTCCGTCACCTGCACGGCGGGCAAGGCGCCCGCAGCTCCCGCGACGCCCGACGCCGCCGCAGCTCCTGCTG
>NZ_JBZYWI010000258.1:0-1734 GCF_058932755.1 Quadrisphaera sp. DVD1 | reverse complement strand
CTGCGCCGGCTGCCGCCCAGCGGGTCGCCGACCACCTCCGCCGCCGACTGGGTGAGCGAGGAGCTGCCCGGCGACGCCCGGGTGGCCGTCGACCCCGACCTCTACGCGCGCCTGGCCGCCGAGGGGACGCCCGAGCGGGAGCTGGTCCCCCTCGCCGCGGACGGCGCCGGCGACGAGGGGGACGGCGCCTCGCCGCAGTGGCTGGTGAGCACGGACGCGGTGCGGGCGATGGCCACGCCGGGCAGCTGGGCGCGCCAGGCGCTGGACTCCTCCCGCCCGGTGCGGGTCTTCGGCAGCGGCGAGGACCGCGTCGAGGTGCGCCGGCTGACCGCCTCCCCCGCGCCGGGGGCCGACGAGGAGGAGCCGGCAGCGACGTCGACAGCCCCCGCGGCGCCGGCGACCCCCTCGCCGTCCGCCCCCGAGCCGCCTGCTCAGGAGCCGTCGACCTCGACCGCTCCCCCGCCCTCGGACGCCGGGTCGGGAGCCGCCCCGCCCGCCGCCGTGCGCGCCCTGGCGGCGAACCCCTCCGTCGAGCTCACCGGGCCCGCCCGCGCGGTGCTGGCCTCGACGCCGGTGGACGCCCGGCTGGTCGCCCTGCTCGCCCACCTGGCCAGCGAGCGCGACCTGTCGGTCACCGACCTGCCCGCCGCCCCCGGCGCCCCGGAGGGCGAGCCGCGGCGCACCGCCGTCCTCGACCGGCTCGACGGCGCCCCGGTGGCCGAGCGCAGCGCCGCCGTGGAGGCCCTGCGCGCCGAGCTCGCGGCCCAGACGGACGCCTTCCGCGCCACGGCCGAGGTGCAGCAGGACGGCGCGCTCCTCGTGCTCGTCCTCGAGCTGCCGGAGGCGCCGTGAGCGCTCCGGCGTCGGCGCGTCGCGCGACACGCCGCTACCCGAGCGGGGCGGCGGAGGCAAGGCGCCACGCCGCGGGCCATCGTCACCTAGCGTGGCCGCAGACGCACACGAACCGACCGAGAGCGGACGGACCGGACTCCCGGCCACGTCCCCGGTCATCCGAGGGGAAGACATGACCAGTCCGCGACGCTCCGCCACCGGGACGCTCGGGGCGCTGCTGGCCGCAGCCCTCCTGGTGCTCCTGCCGACCACCACGGCCACCGCCGCTCCCGACGCCGGAACGGCGTACATCCGGGTCGGGCACTTCGTGGCCGGTCTCGGCGGCATGACCATGTCGGCGACCCTCACCGCCTACGACGGCAGCACCCAGCCGATGGTGCTGGCGCCCGAGGCCACCTACGGCGCGCTCAGCGACTACCAGCCGCTGCCCGTCGGCTACTACTCCGTCGCGGTGCGCCCGGCCGGCGCGCCCAGCAGCAGCGCCCCGGTGCTCACCGGCACCCTCGAGGCCATGGCCGGGCAGGCCTACACCGTGACCGGCCTGGGCGACGCGGGCGCTCCGCGCCTGACCGCCGTCACCGACGACCTGGCCGCTCCCGCGACGGGCCAGGCCAAGCTGCGCGTCATCCCCGCGGCCGTGCCGGGAGCCACCACGGACGTCACCGTCGCCGGCGGCGCCCAGATCGCCCGCGGTGCCGCGTTCTCCGAGCCGACCGCCTACGTGCAGGTGCCGGCGGGAGCCGTCTCGCTGCGCGTGTCGACCGGCGGGCGCACCGCCACGGCCGACGTGGCGCTGGCCAGCGGCAGCGTCTCGACCGTGCTCGTCCTCGATGACGGCGACGGCGGCCTGACCGTGCGCGCGGTCACCGACGCGACCGGCGC
>NZ_JBZYWI010000257.1:0-1788 GCF_058932755.1 Quadrisphaera sp. DVD1 | reverse complement strand
GTGCACCGCGTCCGGGAGCGCGTCCGGGGGGTTCACGCCTCCACCCGACCGCCGCGGAGGCGGACCACCCGGTCGGCGACGTCGATCACGCGCTCGTCGTGGGTCGCCACCACCAGCGCCGTGCCGCTGCGGGCGGCGCCGGCGAGCACGGCGAGCACGCGGTCGACGTTGGCGTCGTCCTGGTGGCCGGTCGGCTCGTCGAGGACGGCGAGGCGCGGGCGGGTCGCCAGCGCCCGGGCCAGCCCGGTGCGCTGCTGCTCCCCCAGGGACGTCTGGTGCACCGGGCGGCTGGCCACGGCGTCCAGGGCCAGCGCGCCGAGCAGGTCCGCGGGCACCGGGACGCCGGCAAGCCGGCACGGCCAGGCCACGTTCTCGGCCACGGACAGCTCCTCCACCAGCCCCAGGCGCTGCGGCAGGACGGTGATCCGCGTCCAGTCGCGCACGTCGGCCGCCGGGGCTCCGTCGACCAGCACCTCGCCGGACGCCGGCGCGGAGATGCCGGCCAGCAGGTGGCACAGGGTCGACTTGCCCGAGCCGGACCGCCCCGCGAGCACGAGCAGCTCGCCGGCAGGCACGCTCAGGCCGACGTCGTGCAGCACGGCCACGGGCTCCCGGCCGCCGCCGTGCCAGTGGGTGACTCCCCTGACCACGGCGACGGCCGTGCTCTCGCTGATGGTGCGCACCGGTCCTCCTCCGGCGCTGGCTCCAGCGCCCCCACCGGGAAGACGACGCGAGGGCCCTCCGGGGTTGGGTGCGCGGCAGCATCCGCGGTCGGATCAGGTGAGCTGGGGCACCACGTCGGCGGCGATGAGCTCCAGGTGCGCGAGGTCGGACAGGTCCATCACCTGCAGGTACAGGCGCTGGACGCCGGCCTCGGCGTAGGTGCCGATCTTCTCCACGACCTCGGCCGGGGAGCCGGCGAGGCCGTTGCGGCGCAGCTCGTCGGGCTCGCGGCCGATCGCGGCCGCCCGGCGGGCCACCTCGGCCTCGTCGCCGCCCACGCAGACGATGAGGGCGGCCGACCAGGTGAGGTCGGCGGCGTCGCGGCCGACCGCCTCGCACGCGGCGCGCACCCGCCCGTACTGGGCGCGCACGTCCTCCACCGGCACGAACGGCAGGTTGAACTCGCTGGCGTACCGGGCGGCGAGCTCGGGGGTGCGGCGCTTGCCCATGCCGCCCATGACCAGCGGCAGCGGCGACTGCACGGGCTTGGGCAGCGCCGGGGAGCCCTGGAGCACGTAGTGCCGCCCCGCGAAGTCGAAGGTCTGCCCGGCCGGCGTCGACCACAGGCCGGTGAGGATCGCCAGCTGCTCCTCGAGCCGGTCGAAGCGCTCACCGACCGCCGGGAACGGGATGCCGTAGGCGGCGTGCTCCGCCTCGAACCACCCGGCGCCGAGCCCGACCTCCAGGCGCCCGCCCGACATCTGGTCGACCTGGGCGGCCTGGATCGCCAGGACGCCGGGCAGCCGGAAGGTGGCCGAGGTGACGAGGGTGCCGAGGCGGATCCGCGAGGTCTCGCGCGCCAGGCCGGCGAGCGTCGTCCACGCGTCGGTGGGGCCGGGCAGCCCGTCCCCACCCATCGCCAGGTAGTGGTCGGAGCGGAAGAAGGCGTCGTAGCCGGCGTCCTCGGCCGTGCGCGCGACCGCGAGCAGGTCGTCGTAGGTGGCGCCCTGCTGGGGCTCGGTGAAGATCCGGAGGTCCACGCGGCGACCCTAGCCAGCACGCCCGGCGCGCCGCACACGCAGCCAGCGCCCCAGCCAGCGCCCCAGCCAGCGCCGCCACCAGCGG
>NZ_JBZYWI010000256.1:0-1837 GCF_058932755.1 Quadrisphaera sp. DVD1 | reverse complement strand
GAGCACGCCGCGCAGGTCCGGCAGGTTCACCGCCGCCAGCGCGAGCAGGGCCACCACGCCCACGCCCACGACGGCGAGCACGATCCGTCCGGTGCGGCGCGGGACCGGCTCGCCCGCCACCTCGTCGGCGTCCTCCTCGACGCCGGCCAGGCCGACCAGCGCGGACAGGCCGTCCTCCTCCGCCCGCTGCGCGCGGCGGGACGTCGGGGCCGGGCGGGGATCCGCGGGCAGCTGCACGACGGGACCGGTCGCCGGCCCCCAGGGGGCGAGCTCCTCGACGAGCTCGCCGGGGCTGAACGGCCCGTCGCGGTGCGGCCCGAGGGTCACCGCGGCGAGCGTGTCGAGGTCGTTCGGGACGCCGTCGACGAGGTCCCCGGGCGGCACCGGCGCGCGCCCCGCCACCGGCGCGGCGGCGAGGGCGGAGAACCGCCCGTGCGGCCACAGGCCGGTCAGGGCCGCGTAGAGGAGGCTGACCAGCCCGACGGCGTCCTCGCGGTCGGCGTCCGCCGCGCTCACCGGGGCGAGCCCCGCGGCGGCCGCGGCCACCTCGAGGCCGAGCACGCTCACCGCGCCCTCGGCGCTGACCACCACCGAGGAAGGGTCGAGGCGGCGGTGGTGGACGCCGGCCACGCTCGCCCTGGCCAGGGCCGCGGCGGCCTCGCCCACGACGGCGCGCGCCCGCTCGGGCGGCATCGGCGCCTCGCGCACGAGCTCGGCCAGCGTGCGACCGGGCGGGCGCTCGGTGACCACCCAGCCCAGCACGGAGCCGTCGGCCGCGGTGGTCGTCCCGACGTCGAGGACCCGCGGCAGCCGGACGTCCTCGACCGCAGCGGCCCGCCGTGCGGCGTCGACGGCGTCCAGGGCGGCCGGACCGGTGACCACGCGCACCGCCACGGTGCGCTGGAGGGACTCGTCGTGGGCGTCCCACGTGGAGGAGGAGCCGTCGCGGCTCTGGCGCTGCTGGAGGCGGTAGCGACCGTCGAAGACGAGGCCGACCGAGCCCGTCGTCGCGCGCAGCGGTGCGGTGACCGCGCGGAGGTCCGTGTCGTCGTCCGCCACCGCAGGCCTCCAGCCGCTCGCCCAGCCGCACCGGCACGGGCCGGCGCGGGCGTGCGTCCATGCTAGGCGCCGGGAGGCCTCACCGGGTGCTCGAGGACAGCCCCACCGGACGGACCGCGGCGTAGACGCCGCGGCGCCCGATGGCCGCCTCGCGGACGACGTCGCCCGTGCGCGGGGCGTGGATCATCAGCCCGTCCCCGACGACCAGCCCCACGTGGTGGATGCTGCTCGGGTCCGGCCCGTCGGCGTAGAGGACGAGGTCGCCCGGGGCCAGCTGGTCGAGCGGCACGCGCGGCAGGGCCGCGTACTGCTGGCGCGTGGTGCGGGGCAGGTCCACCCCCGCCTGGCGGTAGGCCCACTGCACCAGGCCGGAGCAGTCGAAGGTGTCCGGACCCGTGGCCCCCCAGACGTAGGGCAGCCCCAGCCGGGTGCGGGCGGCGGCGATCGCGGCCGCCACGCGCGGGTCGTCGGCCGTGGCGCCGGGGTCGGCGCCGAGGTCCTGCACCAGCGAGCGCGCGGCGTCCGCGACGGCCGCCCGCTCGGCCTCCTCGCGCTCGAGGTCGACCAGCCGGGACACCTCGGCGTCCGCAGCGGCCAGCACCGCGGTGCGCTGCGCCAGCGCCGCCGTCGCGGCGGTCGAGGCGGTGGTGGCCGCGGCCTGGAGCTGCTGGCGCTGGCGGCGCAGGTCCTGCACCCGCGCCGAGGCGTCCACCGCGGCGTCCAGCGCCAAGCGCGCCGCGGCCACGCTCCGGGCGTCGGTGCCGACGAGCTGCTCGAC
>NZ_JBZYWI010000255.1:0-1856 GCF_058932755.1 Quadrisphaera sp. DVD1 | reverse complement strand
GCGCTGCTCGCGGCGGCGGGCTGGGTCCTGCTGGCCAGCCCGGTGACCGCGGTGCGCGAGGTGGCGGTCACCGGCACCTCGCGCACCGACCCGGAGGCGGTGCGCGCAGCCGCCGCCGGGCAGGTCGGCCGCCCGCTGCTGAGGGTGGACGAGGACGCCGTCCGCGAGGGCGTGGCGGACCTGCCGTACGTGCGCTCGCTCGCGGTGGAGCGCCGCTGGCCGCACGGGCTGGTGCTGGCGGTCACCGAGGAGGTGCCCGTGGCCGCCGTGCCGGGGAGCGCGGGCGTGGAGCTGCTCGACGCGGAGGGGGCGGTCATCACGACCCTGCCCGAGGCGCCGCCCGACGTGCCGGTGGTCAGCGTCGACGTGGCCACCGCCGGGCCGGCGGCCGTGCGCGCCGCGGGGGAGGTGGCGGCCAGCCTGCCGGCGGACCTGCGCGCCGACGTGGCGGAGGTCGGCGCGCTCAGCCGCGACGACGTCCGGCTGCGCCTGCGGGGGGGCCAGGAGGTCCGGTGGGGCGGGGCCGCCTCCTCCGACCTCAAGGCGCGCGTGCTCCAGGTGCTGCGCCAGCGGCCCGCCAGCGGCTACGACGTGAGCGCGCCGAGCGCTCCTGCGACCTGGTGAGATCGCCGTCACGGCTGAGTGAACTACTCTGACGTGATTCGAAGGCGCAGACCCGGCGTGGGAGGTTGTGGAGCACTCCCGTCCGCCCCTAGCGTGGACGCGAGAGCGGACATGACATAACTATCACCTTCAACCTGAGGGTGAGACTTCCCCGGACGGCCTGATCGCCCGGCGGTACCAGACCGGGGTCCCGGGCCACCAGCGCCAGGACCCGACGAACGGCGAGAGCGGGAGACCGGTGACAGCACCGCAGAACTACCTGGCGGTCATCAAGGTGGTCGGCGTGGGCGGAGGCGGCGTCAACGCCGTCAACCGGATGATCGAGGTCGGCCTCAAGGGCGTGGAGTTCATCGCCGTTAACACCGACGCGCAGGCGCTGCTCATGAGCGACGCCGACGTGAAGCTCGACGTCGGCCGCGAGCTGACCCGCGGCCTCGGTGCCGGCGCTGACCCCGAGGTCGGCCGCAAGGCCGCCGACGACCACGCCGAGGAGATCGAGGAGGTCCTGCGCGGGGCCGACATGGTCTTCGTCACCGCGGGCGAGGGCGGCGGCACGGGCACCGGCGGCGCGCCCGTCGTGGCCCGCATCGCCCGCGAGCTCGGCGCCCTGACCATCGGCGTGGTCACCCGCCCGTTCACCTTCGAGGGCCGTCGGCGCGCCACCAGCGCCGAGACCGGCATCGAGGAGCTGCGCGAGCAGGTCGACACCCTCATCGTCATCCCGAACGACCGGCTGCTGTCGATCAGCGACCGCAACATCAGCGTGCTGGACGCCTTCAAGTCCGCCGACCAGGTGCTGCTGTCCGGCGTCCAGGGGATCACCGACCTCATCACCACGCCGGGCCTGATCAACCTCGACTTCGCCGACGTCAAGTCGGTGATGTCCAACGCCGGCAGCGCGCTCATGGGCATCGGCTCCGCCCGCGGCGAGGACCGCTCCGTGCAGGCCGCCGAGCTGGCGATCTCCTCGCCGCTGCTCGAGGCCAGCATCGACGGCGCGCACGGCGTGCTGCTCTCGATCCAGGGCGGGTCCGACCTCGGCCTGTTCGAGATCAACGAGGCCGCGCGGATGGTCCAGGAGGCCGCCCACCCGGAGGCCAACATCATCTTCGGCGCCGTCATCGACGACGCCCTGGGTGACGAGGTGCGGGTGACGGTGATCGCCGCCGGCTTCGACGGCGGTGCCCCGCAGGTGCAGCGCCGCGGCGACCAGCGCCGTGCGGCGCCGGCCG
>NZ_JBZYWI010000254.1:0-1857 GCF_058932755.1 Quadrisphaera sp. DVD1 | reverse complement strand
GGCGCGGCGCTGCTCGCGGAAGGCGAGGATCTGCAGCTCGGTGGACAGGTCGACCGAGCGGACGTCGACGCCCTCGGGCACGTGCAGCTCGGCGGGCGCGAAGCTCAGCACGCTGGTGATGCCGGCGGCGACCATCCGGTCGCACAGGCCCTGCGCGGGCGCGGCGGGCACCGCCAGGACGCCGATCCGCACGCCGAGCTCGCGCACGACCTCCTCGAGGCGCTCGACCGGCTGCACCTCGAGCCCGGCCACGCGCTCGCCGACGACGGCGGGGTCGGCGTCCAGCAGCGCGACGACGCTCGTGCCGCGCGCGGCGAACCCGCTGTAGTTGGCCAGGGCGTGGCCCAGGCTGCCGATGCCGACGATGGCCACCCGCCACTGCTGGCTCAGGCCCAGCTCGCGGCTGATCTGGTGGACGAGGTACTCCACCTCGTAGCCCACGCCGCGGGTGCCGTAGGAGCCCAGGTGCGAGAGGTCCTTGCGCAGCTTGGCCGACCCGACGCCGGACGCCACGGCCAGCTCCTCGCTGGAGACCGTCGCGACGCCCCGCTCGACCAGCGAGGTCAGCACCCGCAGGTACACCGGGAGCCGCGCCACGGTGGCGTCGGGGATGCTCCTGCTGACCTCGCGCGCGGTGCGCGGGGACGGGGGCGTGGAGGCGCTTGTCACGAGGGGGTCGTGCTCCTGCTGGCGTTCGGGGTCGTGCCGACGAGCAAGGTTAGGCACTTGTGAACGCAAGCACAAAGTCCGGCGCGGCGCCCCTCCCCCGGGCGTGACGGACGTCACCGCACCAGAGCGCACCAGAGCGCACCGGAGCGCCCCAGTGCGCCCCGGTGCGGGCGCTCAGCCCCGGGCGAGGGCCTCGCGCAGGGCCGGCTCCGCGATCCGCCAGTGGTCGTGGTGGCGGCCGTCCACGGTGACCACCGGCACGAGGTCGCCGTAGCGGGCCACGAGCTCCGGGTCGGCGTCGACGTCGACCTCGCGGAACGTCGTCCCGGTCTCGCGGCACACCCGCTCCACGCCGGCCCGCGCCACGTCGCACAGGTGGCAGCCCGCGCGGGAGTAGAGCACCACGCGCTCGGGGGTGCGGTCGGAGGGTCGCTCGGCAGCCACGCCACCACCGTAGGCGCCCGGCTCAAGCCGGCGCCCCCGGCGTCCGATGCACCTCCCGGGCGCCCTGGAGGGCGCCGCAGCTCCCACTCCCGGAGGTCCCGTGCCCACTGCCCGCACGCGCCTGGGCGCCGGCGCCGCCGCCGCCCTGCTCGTCGCCGCGCTGCTGACGGCGGTCACCGCCGCGGTCGCGCCGCGCGCCAGCGCCGACGGCGGCGGCTTCGTCTCCGCCATCAACTCCGCGCGCTCCTCCGCCGGGCTGCCCGCGCTGTCCAGCCGCGGCGACCTCGCCTCGGTGGCCGCGGCCTGGGCGCAGGAGATGGCGTCCTCCGGCACGCTGGCCCACAACCCGGACCTGCGCGGCCAGGTGTCGGGCTGGCGCTACGTCGGGGAGAACGTCGGCGTCGGCCCGACGGTCGGCGACATCCACGCCGCGTTCATGGGCTCCTCGGCGCACCGGGCCAACATCCTCGACACCGACTACACGGAGGTGGGCGTCGGCACGGCCGAGGCGGGAGGGCGGATCTGGGTCGCGGAGGTCTTCCGCGCCCCCAAGGGCTCCTCCGCCGCGCCCCCGCAGCAGCCGTCGGGCGACTCCGGCGCCGCCCCCTCGGGCAGCACGGGCAGCACGGAAAGCACGGGCGCCAGCAGCGGCACGCGCCGGTCGACCGGCGGCTCCAGCGCCTCCGGGGGCTCCAGCAGCGGGGGCTCGACGGCCCGCGCCGCCCGGGCCAGCACCCCGCCCCC
>NZ_JBZYWI010000253.1:0-1869 GCF_058932755.1 Quadrisphaera sp. DVD1 | reverse complement strand
CGAGCGCCGCGAGGCCCTCGTGGCCGAGGTGCTCGCCGAGGACCCGACCCAGGACGCCGACCTCGCGGCGTCGGTGGTGGCGGGCGCCCTCGGGGCGAGCCTGGCCGCGATCGTCGTGCTGGCCCTGCTGGAGGCGCTGCTGGCCGTGCTCGTGCGCCAGCGGCGGCCGCTGGCGAGGGTGCTGCTCGTGGTGCTGGCGGTGCTGCACCTCGCGGCGGCGGTGCCGCTGGCGCAGTTCGTCGCCGAGCCGGGGTGGGAGCTGGGCGCGAGCGTGCGGTGGGCGCTGGTGGCCGAACTCGTGCTCGGGCTGGCGGGGCTGGTCACGGTGCTCCTGCCGTCGGCGACCGCGTGGCTGCGCCGCCGCTGACCGCGCCGTCGGCCAGGGCGGCCAGCACTCCCTCGCAGCTGCGGACGACGACCCGGCAGGCGTCGGCGGCGGCCCGCCGGGTCACCGGGCTCTCCGCCCGGCGCCGCCAGCGCACCAGCGCGTCGGTGGCGTAGGCGCGCAGCGCGTCCGGCGGCGCGTCGGCGGGCGCGCCCAGGCGCTCGTGCGGCGAGGCCCCCTCGGCGCCGAGCAGCCGCTCGGCGTCCTCGACGGCGTCGGCCGGCAGCAGCGCGACCGGCCCGCGCAGGTCGGTGAGCAGCCGCAGCTCGCGCAGGTCGTGCGCGCCCGCCTCGACCCGCTCCAGGCCCGCTGCGAGCGCCGCGCGGGCCGCGGGGTCCGCCGGCGGGCGCTCGCGGAGCAGGTGCCGCAGGCCGGCCAGGGCGGTGCGGGCCTTGAGCTGGTCGCTGCGGCGGGTGAACTGCACGTGCAGGAGCCGGCGCAGGTCCTCCAGGCCGCTGCGCCGGGACAGCTCGCGGGCCAGCGCCGTGGGGTCGTCCAGCCCGCCGCGCACGAGGGCGAGGGACAGGCGCAGCCCGAAGAGGCCGAAGCGCTCCAGGAGCGCGTCGCGCACCGCCGTGCCGAGGGGGTCGTCCGCGCCGGTGCCGGTGCGGAAGCGGTCGGCGGACAGCAGCTGGCGCTCGAGCGCCGCGCGCTCGGTGGTGGCCAGGCGGCGCACCGCGGCGAACTCGGCCTGGCGCAGGGTGCCCGCGGTCTGCGCCAGCAGGCCCGCCACCGGCACGACGGTCTGGCACAGCGAGCGCACCCCGGGGTCCTGCCGGTAGCGCTGAGCGACGTCCTGGGCGGAGATGAGGGCGTCGATGCGCCCCGCGCCGACCTCGTCGGCGCGCGAGAGCACCGCCACGGCGTTCACCGCGGTGCCCCGCCCGGGGCCCCGGAAGGCCTCGAGGAAGCGGACGTCGGTGGCGTGGAGGTGGCGCAGGAGGTAGAGCACGGCGTCCGCCTCGGAGGGCTCCTCCTCGGGGGTGAGGAAGGCGAGGGCGCGCGCGGAGACCGCGCGGGACAGCGACGCCGTGCCGGGGGTGTCGATGATCGTGGTCTGCCGCAGGCGGGCGGCGGGCCAGTCCACGACCAGCCGGTCCACCTGCTCCGGCGGCACCGAGCCCAGCCCGAGGGCGAGCCGGCCGCCGACCCGGTGCAGGGGCACCTGCTCCGCGCGCCCGTCGAGGGACTCCACCACCGCGCGCGGGCTCGGCCCGTCGCGGTACCAGGTGACCACGCGGGTGCACTCCCCCGCGTCCGTGGGCGCGACCTCCTCGCCGATCAGGGCGTTGACCAGGGTGGACTTGCCCGACTTCACCTTCCCGGCCACGGCCACGCGCAGGGGGCCGTCGAGGCGCTCGGCCTGGCGCCGCAGCGCGTCGCCGGCCACGGCGTCGTCCCGGTAGGCGGCACCGGCCTCGCGCAGCAGGCCTCGCACCGCGGCGAGGGTCGCGGAGGAGGTGACAGCGGGGGTCGCCGCCGGT
>NZ_JBZYWI010000252.1:0-1885 GCF_058932755.1 Quadrisphaera sp. DVD1 | reverse complement strand
CGGCGGGGACGACGAGGTGGGCGCCGACGCGCTCGGCGTCCGGGTGCGCCACCACGGTCACGAGCGCGGTGGGGCGGCCTGCGGCCACGGCGTCGGCGAGCGCCCCGAGGTGAGGGGACGCCGCGGCGTCCACGCGCTGGAGCAGCACCTCGACCTCGCCGCCGCAGGGCAGCCCCACGGCCAGGGCGTCGTCGTCGGGCACGCCGTACCGGACGAGCTGCGGCGCGCCGTCGTCCAGCACCTGCTGGGCCCGGGTGTAGACGTCGCCCTCGACGCAGCCGCCGGAGACGCTGCCGACGGCGGTGCCGTCCGGGCCGACGAGCAGGCTCGCGCCGGCCTGCCGCGGAGCCGAGCTCCAGGTCGCCACCACGGTGGCCACCGCGGTGGGCTCACCGGCCCGCCACCAGGCCAGCAGCTCCCCCAGGTGGTCCAGCACAGCAGCAGTGTCGACCACACCGCCCTGCGGGCCGCGCTGCGCCCTCCTCGAGGGCCCGTACGCTGGTGCGGTGACGGTCGAGCTGGGTCTGCCCCGCCGCCGCGGCGCGGCGGGTCCGGTGCAGCTGCCGGCCGAGCGCCCGGCGGTGAGCGGGCTGGTCGACCCGCGCGGCCGCCTGGCCACCGACCTGCGCGTGTCGCTGACCGACCGCTGCAACCTGCGGTGCACGTACTGCATGCCGCCGGAGGGCCTGGACTGGCTCCCCGCCTCCCGCCTGCTGAGCGACGAGGAGATCGTCCGGCTCATCACCATCGCGGTGGAGCGCCTGGGCGTGACCGAGGTGCGCTTCACCGGTGGGGAGCCGCTGCTGCGCCGCGGGCTGGAGGGCATCGTGGCGGCGACCGCCGCCCTGCGCACCGCCGCCGGCGCGGCCCCGGAGTCCTCGCTGACGACCAACGCGCTCGGGCTGGCCCGGCGCGCGCAGGCCCTGGCCGACGCGGGGCTGACCCGCGTGAACGTCTCCCTCGACACCCTGCAGCCGGAGCGCTTCGCCACCATCACCCACCGCGACCGCTTGGCCGACGTGCTGGCCGGCCTGCGCGCGGCCACCGCTGCCGGCCTGGGCCCGGTGAAGATCAACACCGTGCTGCTGCGCGGGGTGAACGCCGACGAGGCTCCGGACCTGCTGCGCTGGGCCCTGCGCGAGGGCTACCAGCTGCGCTTCATCGAGCAGATGCCGCTGGAGCCGCACGGCGCCTGGGACCGCTCCTCGATGATCGACGCCCGCGAGATCCTCGACTCCCTGCAGCCGCACGTCGAGCTCACCGACGCCGCGCCAGGCAGCCGGGGCGCGTCCCCGGCGGAGGTCTGGAACGTGACCTGGGACGACGCGGGCACGGTGCGCACGGGGGTGGTCGGCATCGTCGCCTCCGTCACCCGCCCGTTCTGCGCGGAGTGCGACCGCACCCGCCTGACCGCCGACGGCCAGGTGCGCGACTGCCTCTTCGCCACCCGCGAGCACGACCTGCGCGGGATGCTGCGCGACGGCGCGACCGACGACCAGCTGGCCGACGCCTGGCGCGGCGCCATGTGGGGCAAGCTGCCCGGCCACGGCATCGACGACCCCTCCTTCACCCGGCCCCAGCGGCCGATGAGCGCGATCGGCGGCTAGATGAGCACGTCGCCGACCACCTCCTCGGGCGCGGGCGTCCGCGTCGAGGTCCGCTACTTCGCGGGGGCCGCCGCCGCGGCCGGCACGGACGCCGAGCACCTGCACCTCCCGGCCGGCTCCGCCGTGGACGACGTCCTCGCGGCCCTGGCCGCCGCGCACCCCGCGCTGCGGCCGGTGCTGGAGGTGGCCAGCGTGCTCCTGGGCGAGGTCGCGGTCCGCGACCGCTCGACGCCGGTGCCGGACGGCGCGCAGCTCGACGTCCTGCCGCCCTTCGCCGG
>NZ_JBZYWI010000251.1:0-1919 GCF_058932755.1 Quadrisphaera sp. DVD1 | reverse complement strand
AGGACGCCGTGGCCCACGCCGTCCGGCTGGTGCTGGGCGCGAGGGGCGACGTCGTCGCCGTCCAGGGACCGCCCGGCGCGGGCAAGAGCCACCTCGGCACGCAGGTCGTCGCCGCCCTGCTCGAGCGGGCCCGGGCGAGCGGGCGGCCCGTGCGGATCGGTGTCACCGCCAACAGCCACGCCGTCGTGCGCCACCTCCTGGAGGCGATCCACGCCCGGAGCCCGGACGCCGTCGTGCGCCACTACGACTCCAAGGCGTCCCGGGCGAAGAACGCCGAGAAGTGGGTGCGGCTGTGCACCCACGGCCCGTGCGAGGAGCCCGCGCTGGTCACCGGCAACAAGCCGGGCTGGGGCGAGGCGGAGGTGCTCGGCGGCACCGCGTGGGCGTTCTCGCCGGAGGACTCCCCGCAGCTCGACCTGCTCGTCGTCGACGAGGCCGGGCAGATGTCGCTGGGCGACGTGCTGGCGGCCTCGCGCAACGCCACGAACGTGCTGCTGCTGGGCGACCCGCAGCAGCTCGCGAAGCCCTCGCGCGCCACGCACCCGGCCGGGGTGGCCGTCAGCGCCCTGGAGCACCTCATGCGCGGGCAGGCGACCATGCCGCCGGAGGTCGGGATCTTCCTCGGCTCCACCCGGCGCATGCACGGCGACGTGGCGGGGTTCATCTCCGACATCTCCTACGACGGCAAGCTCACGCCGCACGAGTCCACCGCCGAGCAGGAGGTGCTCGCGCGCCCCGGCGTGGACGCCCCGCTCGCCAGCAGCCTCACCGGCACCGGGCTGCGCTTCCTGCCGGTCGAGCACACCGGCAACACGCAGGGCAGCGACGAGGAGGCGGCCGTCGTGGTCGCCGCGGTGGCAGAGCTGCTGCGCCGGCAGTGGCGGCGCGGGGCGGTGGTCGCCGACGTCACACCGACCGACGTGCTCGTGGTCAGCCCCTACAACGTGCAGGTGCGCCGGCTGCGCGACGCCCTGGACGCCGCGGGGCTGGGCGACGTCGCCGTCGGGTCGGTCGACCGGTTCCAGGGCCAGGAGGGGGTCGCGGTGGTGTACTCCACGGCGTCCTCGGACGCCGACGCGGCGCCGCGCGGCCTGGACTTCCTCTACGACACGCACCGGCTCAACGTCGCGGTCTCGCGGGCCCGGTGCCTCGCGGTGTGGGTGGGCAGCCCCGAGCTGCTGCGCCCGCGGATCACCGCCGCCGCGCAGGTGCCGCTCGTCGACGCCCACTGCCGCTTCGTCGAGCTCGCGCTCGCCTGAGGGCGCTGCCCCGGGCGCCGCGCCCCCGCCGCCCGGGGCAGCGGATGATGGCGGGATGGACATCCTCTACACCGCGATCGCCACGTCCACCGGGGAGGGCCGCAGCGGCCGCGCCCGCTCCTCCGACGGCGTCCTCGACGTCGAGCTCGCGACGCCGAAGGAGATGGGCGGTCCCGGCGGGGCCACCAACCCCGAGCAGCTCTTCGCCGCCGGCTACGCCGCCTGCTTCCACTCCGCCCTCAAGGGCGTGGGCCGCGCCGAGAAGGTCGCCTTCTCCGACTCCGCGGTCACCGCCGAGGTCGGCCTGGGCAAGAACGGCCAGGGCGGCTTCGGGCTCGCCGTCACGCTGCACGTCGAGCTCGGCGGGCTCGAGCAGGCCGCCGCCGAGGCCCTGGTCGCCAAGGCCCACCAGGTCTGCCCGTACTCCAACGCCACCCGCGGCAACGTCGAGGTGGTGCTGGAGACCGTCGTCGGCTGAGCGGGCGAGGGCGCTCCCGGAGACCGGGAGCGCCCTTCGTGGCTGTGCGGGTGGGGCCGGGTCAGTCGTCGCTGGCGGCCGAGCCCGAACCCGTGGTCTTCGTGGCCTTCGTGGACCTCGAGCCTGCAGCGGACGTGCCCGACGCCCTGCCGGCGCGGGTGCCCTGCGCCGCGGCCAGGTCG
>NZ_JBZYWI010000250.1:0-1926 GCF_058932755.1 Quadrisphaera sp. DVD1 | reverse complement strand
CGGTGGTCGTGACGACGGAGGCCTGCGCGACCGCGTCGTCGACGACGGTGGCGGCCACGGCGGCGAGGACGCTCGCGCGGTCCTCCAGCGCCTGCACGCGGCGCTCGGGGACCTCGCGGGCGCTGCGCAGGGCCTGGGCCTCCGCACGCAGGCCGGTCACCTCGCCGCGCAGGCGGGTCAGCTCGCGCTCGCTCTCGTCCACGCGCTCGTGGGCGTCGGCCAGCACCCCCCGGGCCTGCTCCTGCGCCCGGCGCAGCACCGCCTCGGCGCCCTGCCGGGCGGAGGCGCGCACGCGCTCGGCGTGCTCCTGCGCCATGGTCAGGAGCTGGACGGCCTGGTCGGTGACCCCGGAGCCGGATCCGGCCTCGAGGCGCGGCGCCGGGGCCGGGGTGCGCACGTCGACGACGACGTCGGGCGCGGCGGCAGGTCGCTCAGCGGTCTCCATGCCCCAGGGTCGCACCGGGGACGGGCGGATCGCGGTACTTCGGCGACGTGCAGCGCGGCGTGGCGCGCGTCAGCAGCTGGTGCCGGCCGGCGCGGCCTGGCCGCCGCCCTGGGTCGGTGCCGGGGCGCCGTCCGGTGCCGGCGTGGCGTCCGGTGCAGGTGCGGCGTCCGGTGCAGGTGCCGGGGCGGGAGCCGGCGGGACCAGCGCCTGGGCGACCATCGCCTGCAGCGCCGGGTAGTCCGGGTGCCCGGTGTCGATCGTGTCGATGGTCAGCGACAGCGAGCGCAGCGGCGCCCGCTTGACCTTCATCCCGAGGTCGACGAGCGCGTCGAGCTCGCCGGCGGCGACGTCGGTCTCGAGGTTGCGCTCGGCGGTGGCCGCCAGCCGCGGGAAGGCGCGGGCGAGGGCGGTCAC
Source organism: Quadrisphaera sp. DVD1 (assembly GCF_058932755.1). Lineage (NCBI taxonomy): Bacteria > Bacillati > Actinomycetota > Actinomycetes > Kineosporiales > Kineosporiaceae > Quadrisphaera > Quadrisphaera sp. DVD1. The sequence goes on along the minus strand of NZ_JBZYWI010000250.1, from coordinate 1,067 downwards.
GTCGTACTGGTCGACCGCGGCCTCGAGCACGCACCGCTGCCGCTCCATGCGCTCGTTGTTGTCCGAGCCCTCCCGCGAGCGCGCGAACCACAGCGCGCGGTAGCCGTCGAGGTGCTGGTCCTCGCCGGCGCGGATCCAGTCGGTGATCGGGTACTTCCCGCCGGTCGCCAGGTTCGTCCCGCCGCCGATCGGGACGTCGCGGGGCACGTCGAGGGTCAGGCCGCCCATCGCGTCCACGAGCTCCTGGAAGCCCTGCAGGTCCACGCTGACGTACCGGTGGACCTCCAGGCCGAGCACCGAGCTGACGGCCGCCCGCGTGGCGGCGATCCCGGGGTCGGACGCACCGGGGAAGAGCTCGGGGTGCTGGGTGCCGAAGAGGTAGGTGGCGTTGAGCATGCACCCACCGCTGCCGTTCGCGGCGCACGCCGCCGGCCACGCCGCGGCGGCCGGGCTGCCGGCCGGGAAGGGGATGTCGGAGAGCTGGCGCGGCAGGCTGATGAGCACGGTGTCGCCGGTGTCGCGGTCGATGCTGGCCACGACGAGGGTGTCCGGGCGGGTGCCCTGGCGGTCGGCGCCGGTGTCGGCGCCGAGCAGCAGCACGTTGAGGCGCTCCAGGCCGGCGAACGGGTCGGCCGCGCGCGCCGGGGCGGAGGCGCTGGCCACCTGCACCGGCCCGTCCTGCCCGAAGACGCCGAGGAGCATCGAGCGGTTGCTCTGGGCGTACTCGGCGGCGATCCCCAGCGGCGCGCACACCGCGGCGACCAGGGCGGTGGTCGCGGCGACGGCCAGCAGCCGGCGCCCGCGCGTGGAGCGCCGGGGCCGCACCGCGCGGGCGGTCGCCACGATGACCGCGGCCCACACCAGTGCGAGGACGACGGCGCCGACCGCGAGCACCAGCATGGCCGTGGGGTCGAAGGCGAGCGGGCGGACGGCGTCCACGACGGCGCTGCGGGCGTCCGGCTGCCGCGCCAGGACTCCGGCGGAGCCCGCGACGAGCAGCGTCGGGACCAGCGCCGCCCACCCCCGGCGGTGACCCCCCGCGACCAGCCCGGCGCCGGGGACGAGCG
>NZ_JBZYWI010000025.1:0-30138 GCF_058932755.1 Quadrisphaera sp. DVD1 | reverse complement strand
GCTCGATGGCGCCCAGGCGCCGCACGGTGCGGGCCACGACGTCCCCACCGGACCAGAGGACCTCCTCGGTGGTGCTGAGCTGGTCGGCCCCGACCTCCAGGGCGGTCGCCTCGTCCAGGGCGACGGCGAGGCGCACCTGCCCCTCGGCGGCTCCCGCGGCGCGGTCGGCGACCGCGACCGCCAGCCACGGCGCCCCGGCCAGCGCCGACCCCGGCCGCACCCGCAGCGCGGTGCCACCAGCGGTGAGGACGGCGTCCCCGCCGCTGCGGGCCCGGGCCAGCCGCTCCGGGTGGGCCAGCGCGACCACCGCTCCCGCGGCCAGCTCGGGGTGCTCCCCCGCGCCGCGGCCGGAGGAGACCGGCCGCACCGGCAGCGAGCGCAGCGCGGCCTTGAGGCGCTCCACCTCCGCGCGCCAGCGGGCGCTGCGGGCGGGGTCGGCGCCGGAGCGCAGGGCGCGCCAGGCGGCGGCGAGGTCCTCCTCGCGCCCGGCCAGGCCGTCCTCGGAGAGCAGCGCGACCACCTCGGTGGCGGTGCGCTGGCCCACCGCGCTCGACCCGTCCAGCAGGGCCCGTCCCCACCTCGGCTCCAGGCCGAGGGCGGCCACGGCCCGCCCGCGCTCGGTGACCCTCCCGCCGACGAGGAGGCCCAGGCGCTCCAGGACGCCGGTCGCGGCCGCCACCGCCCCGGCCGGCGGCCGGTCCGGCAGGGCCAGGCCGGCGCCGTCCGGGGAGGACCAGCCGGCCAGGGCGAGGACGAAGCCGGTGAGGTCGGCGGAGGCCACCTCCGGAGCCGGCTGCGCGGCCAGCTGGTCGTGCTCGAGGGCGCTCCAGCAGCGGTAGACCGCGCCCGGCCCCTCGCGGGCGGCCCGGCCGGCGCGCTGCTCGGCCGACGAGCGGGCGACCCGCACGGTGGCCAGGCCGCCGAGGCCGCGGGCGTGGTCGGTGCGCGGCACCCGCGCCCACCCGGAGTCGACGACCGTGCGCACGCCCGGCACGGTCAGGCTCGACTCGGCCACGGCGGTGGCCAGCACCACCCGCCGTCGCGGCCCGAGGCGCAGCGCGGCGTCCTGCTCGGCGCCGCTCTGGCGCCCGTGCAGGGCGAGCAGGTCGACGCCCTGCGCGGCCGCGCCGCGCGCCAGCCGCTGGCGGACGCCGTCCACCTCGGCCGCGCCCGGCAGGAAGACCAGCAGGTCGCCGTCGCGCTCGGCGAGGGCCCGGCGCACCACCGCCGCGACGTGGTCGAGCACCCGGGGGTCGACGCGCAGGCCCAGCGGAGCGGGCAGCGCGACGGGCGGCGGCGCCCACTCGACCTCCAGCGGGTGCACCGGCGCCGTGGCCGTGACCACCGGGGCGGCCCCCTCCCCGCCGGTGAGCGCAGCGGCGATGGGCGGCACGTCGGGGGTGGCCGAGGTCGCCAGCAGCACGAGGTCCGGGCGCAGGGCCGCCCGCACGTCGACCGCGAAGGCCAGCGACAGGTCGGCGTCGAGGTGGCGCTCGTGCACCTCGTCGAGGACGAGGACCGCGACGCCGGGCAGCTCGGGGTCGCGCTGCAGGCGGCGCAGCAGGACGCCGGTGGTCACCACCTCCACGCGGGTGCTCGGCCCGGTGCGCCGGTCACCGCGGATGCTGTAGCCGACGCGCTGGCCGACCTCCTCGCCGACCAGGGAGGCCATCCGCCGCGCCGCGGCCCGCACGGCGACCCGGCGCGGCTCGGCGACGACGACGCGCCCCGCCCCGGCGAGGGCGTCGGCCAGGGCCAGCGGCACGAGCGTCGTCTTGCCCGTGCCCGGCGGCGCCACGAGCAGCGCCGTCCCGGCGCCGGCGAGCGCGCGCTCCAGCTCGGGCAGGACGGCGCGCACCGGCAGGTCGGTGCCGGGGCCGGGTGCCGGCAGGAGCGGAGGGAGGAGCACGGGGCCAGTGTGCTGGCACCATCAGCGCGTGGACGCTGCGACCGGATGGCTGCGCCCGGGGCCCACCCCGCGCGAGCGCCGCACCGACGTGCTGACCGGCCTGGCGCTGGCCGCCGGCGGGGTGGTCAGCCTCGTGCTGAGCCGCGACGCCGGCGTCCTGCCGCTGCCCGACCCGCCGAGCACCCCCGAGCAGGTCGCCTGGATGCTGGCGGTGACCCTGCCCCTGGCGGTGCGCCGGCGCTTCCCGCTCGCCGTGCTCGTGGTGGTGGCCACCGCGTTCATCGCCCTGCAGGTGCGCGGGGTGCCCGAGGGCGCGATGGTCTCCCTCGCGCTGTACCTGGCCCTCTACACCGCCGGCGCGTGGGGCCGCGACCGCCGGGTGACCACCGCGGCGCGCGGCGTCGTCGTCGTGGCGATGTTCGCCTGGCTGGGCATCGCGCTGTCGCTGACGGCCTGGAACGACGCGTCGCTGAGCACCGAGGCCGCCGACCCGGTCGGCCTGCTCACCCCGCTGACCGCCTCGGTGCTCTACAACGTGCTGTTCAACGTCGTCTACTTCGGCGCCGCGTGGATCCTCGGCGACAGGGCCTGGCGCGCCGCCTCGCAGCGCTGCCAGCTGGCGGAGGCCAACGAGCGGCTGCGCGCCAGCCAGGCCGAGAACGCGCGGCGCGCCGTCCTCGCCGAGCGGGTGCGCCTGGCCCGCGAGCTGCACGACGTCGTCGCCCACCACGTGAGCGTCATGGGCGTGCAGGCCGGCGCCGCCCGCCGCGTGCTCGACGCCGACCCCGAGGCGGCGCGCGGCGCCATCCGGGCCGTCGAGGAGTCCAGCCGCACCGCGGTGGGCGAGCTGCGCCGCCTGCTCGGCGTCCTGCGCGAGGACGACGGCGCGGCCGGGGGCAGCGGCCCGGACGCTCCCGCACCGCTGCTCGCCGACCTGCCGGCGCTCGTGGCGCGGGTGGGCGCCTCGGGGCTGCGGGCGAGCTACGAGACGGTCGGCGCGCCGCGGCCGGTGCCCGACGCGGTGGGGGTCTCGGCCTACCGCGTGGCCCAGGAGGCGCTGACCAACGTGGTGCGCCACGCCGCCGCCCGCTCGGCGCAGGTGCGGCTGCGCTACCTCGACCGCGCGCTGGAGGTCGAGGTCGTCGACGACGGCCGCGGCACCACCGGGGGCGCCGGCGGCGGGGAGGGCGGCGGTCCTGCCCGCTCCGGTGGCCACGGCCTCGTGGGGATGGCCGAGCGGGTGGCCCTGCACGACGGCCTGCTCGACGTCGGGCCGCGCCCGACCGGCGGGTTCCGGGTGCGCGCGCGGTTCCCCCTGGACGACGCGTGATCCGGGTGCTGCTGGTCGACGACCAGCCGCTGGTGCGCGCGGGCTTCCGGATGATCCTGTCGGTCGAGCCCGACCTGGAGGTGGTCGGCGAGGCCGCGGACGGCGACGCGGCGCTCGCGGCGGCCGAGCGGCTGGAGCCCGACGTCGTGCTCATGGACGTGCAGATGCCCGGCACGGACGGCATCACCGCCACTCGCGCGGTCGTCGAGCGCACCCGCGCGGCGGTGGTCGTCCTCACCACCTTCGACCGCGACGACTACCTCTTCGCGGCGCTCGAGGCGGGTGCCAGCGGCTTCCTGCTCAAGAACGCGGAGCCCGAGGAGCTCGTGGCCGCGGTGCGGGTGGTCGCCGAGGGCCAGGGGCTGCTCGACCCCTCGGTGACCCGCCGGGTCATCGAGCGCTTCGCCGCCCGCCCGGCGCGCGCGGCCCGCTCCGACCTGCACGAGGCGCTCACCGCCCGCGAGCGCGAGGTGCTCGTGCTCGTCGCGCGCGGCCTGTCGAACGCCGAGATCGCGGCCGAGCTCTTCCTCGGCGAGGCGACGGTGAAGACCCACCTGTCCCGGGTGCTGCTCAAGCTGGGCCTGCGCGACCGGGTCCAGGCCGTCGTCCACGCCTACGAGAGCGGCCTGGTGCAGCCCGGCGCCTGACCCGTCCGGGCACCGCCTCCGCCTCCGGGAGGACGCGCCCGCTCCGCCGCGCGGTGGACGCGCCCGGCCCGGCGGCGTCCCTAGGTTCGCTGCCATGACCCCTCCCCCCTCGCTGGAGCTGCACGGCGTCACCCGCCGGTTCGGCGACGTGACGGCCCTGGACGACGTGTCGTTCACCGTCTCCCCCGGTCGCCTGACCGGCTTCGTCGGCGCCAACGGCGCCGGCAAGACCACGACGATGCGCGTGGTCCTGGGCATCACGAGGCCGGACGCCGGCACCGTGCGCTGGGCCGGGGGCGAGGTGGACCTCGCGGCGCGCCAGTCCTTCGGCTACATGCCGGAGGAGCGCGGCCTCTACCCGAAGATGCCGGTGCTGGCGCAGCTGGTCTTCCTCGGCCAGCTCTACGGCCTGACCGAGGCGGTCGCCCGCTCCTCGGCGCTGGAGCTGCTCGAGCGCGTCGGCCTGGCCGACCGCGCCGGGGACCGCCTGGACTCCCTGTCGCTGGGCAACCAGCAGCGCGTGCAGGTGGCCGCCGCGCTCGTGCACGACCCGGTGCTGCTCCTGCTCGACGAGCCCTTCAGCGGGCTCGACCCGGTGGCGGTCGACGCCCTCGCCGGCCTGCTGCGCGAGCGCGCCGCCCGCGGCGTCCCGGTGCTCTTCTCCAGCCACCAGCTCGAGCTGGTGGAGCAGCTGTGCGACGACGTGGTGATCCTCGACCACGGCCGGGTGGTCGCCGCGGGCCGGGCCAGCGAGCTGCGGACGGCGTCGGCGCCGCGCCGCTACCGGGTGGTCGTCGAGCCCGACGCCGGCTTCCTGCGCGAGGTGCCCGGCCTCGCGGTCCTCGACGTCGACGGCCCGGCCGCGCTCGTCGAGCTGCCCGACGACGGCGACGACCAGGCCCTGCTCCGCCGGGCCCTCGCCCACGGACCGGTGCGCGAGCTGCGCCCGGTCGTGCCCACCCTGGCCCAGATCTTCCGAGAGGTCGTCCGATGAGCACCCTGACCACCAGCTCGACCACGGAGAGCCCGGAGGCGCCCGCGCGCGCCCGCCGCCCCGCCCTCACCACCGTGCCCGCGGCCCGCCTCGTCGCCGCCCGGGAGATCTCGGTGCGCCTGCGCGACCGGGCCTTCCTCGTCTCGACCGCGGTGACCCTGCTGATCATCACGGCGTCGATCCTCGTGCCGGCGCTGTTCTTCGGCGGTGACGGCCCCGAGCAGTACCGGGTGGCCGCGGTCGGCGCCGCGGCGCCGGGGGCCCTGGAGCGCTCGGCGCAGGCCTCCGACGGCGCCCTGGAGGTCGACGTGGTCGAGGCCGCCAGCGCCGCCGAGGCCGAGGAGCTCGTCGCGGCCGGCGACGCGGACGCCGCCCTGGTCGCCGGGCAGGACGGCTCCCTGGAGCTGGTCGGCGACGAGGAGGTGCCCGAGGACCTGCTCGACGCGCTGACCACCGCGGTGGGCGGCGAGCGCACCGCCGCGGTGCTCGCCGAGCTCGGCGCCACCCCGGAGCAGGCCGCGGCCGTGACGCAGGCGCCCGTGACGCAGCGGGTGCTCGACGACAGCGGCACCACCCTGCAGGTGACCCTCGTGGCGGTGGTGTTCGCGCTGCTGTTCTTCTCCACCGTCTTCGGCTTCGGCTACCAGATCGCCCAGAGCGTCACCGAGGAGAAGCAGAGCCGGGTGGTGGAGCTGCTCGTGGCCGCCGTGCCGGTGCGGGCGCTGCTGATCGGCAAGGTCGTCGGCAACACGATCATGGCCGTGGGCCAGGTGGTGGTGCTCACCGCGGTGGGCCTGCTGGCGCTGGCCGCCTCGGGCCAGGGCGACCTCATCGGGACGGTCGCCGGGGCCAGCGGCTGGTTCCTCGTGTTCTTCCTGCTCGGCTTCACGATGCTCAGCACCCTGTGGGCGGCGTCGGGCGCGATGGCCGCCCGGATCGAGGACCTGCAGTCCACGACCCTGCCGCTGCAGCTGCTCGTCATGGCGCCGTTCTTCGCGGCCCTGTACATCACCACCCCGGGCACGGCGCTGACGGTGATGTCCTACGTCCCGTTCACCTCGCCGCTGTCGATGCCCCGGCGGCTGCTGCTCGGCGACGCCGCCTGGTGGGAGGCGCTGGTGGCCGCGGGGATCATCGCCGCCACGACGGCCGTGCTCGTCGTGGTCGCGGCCCGGCTCTACCGCGGCTCGCTCATGCGCACCGGCGGCAAGACGTCGGTGAAGCAGGCCTGGCGGGCCTCGCTGGAGGACTGAGCCGCAGGCCCTCTTCCGTGATCGCCGCCGAGGGGTCAGGCGGGAGCGGCCGCCACGCGCAGCTCCAGGGAGTCGACCCGCTCGGCGACCACCTCGCTGGCGGCCAGCGCGGCCGAGACCGCGGAGGTCACGGCGCGCAGCGCGTCGGCGTCGAGGCCGGGGACGACGGCCAGCAGCACGCGCAGCTCCGCGCGGCTCCCGGGCTCGCAGGCGGCCCCGACCACGCCGGGCACGGCGCCGGCGGCTGCGGCCACCGCGGCGAGCACCTGCGGGTCGCGCGGGGACGGCGTCCAGGCCCCGCCCTGCGCCAGCGCCCACACCGCGGGCCGGGGCAGCACCACCGTCACCGGCCCGGCGGCGTCCAGCACGACGAGCTGGTGGCCCTCCTCCACCGCCGACAGGGCGGCGCGGCGGGCGTCGACCGGCACCGGCCGCGCGGCGGGGTCCCAGCGGACGAGCGCCTCGACGGTGGTGAACAGCGGCAGGGCGCTGCGGCCGTCCGGGGAGCGCAGGGCCGGCAGCGCCATGTCGGCGCCGGCGTCACCGCCCGTGGCCTCGTCGACCTCCCCGGCCACGGCGACCACGGGCACGAACACCCGCGCGGTCGCCAGCGCGGCGAGGACCGCCGCCGGGTCCGCGCCGGCGGCCAGCGCCGCGGCCAGGGCGGGGTCCACGCGCCCGTCGTCACCGGCGAAGGGGCTGGGGGTCAGCGTGCGCCCGGCCCAGGGGGTGCCGGCGGAGTCGCCGGTGGCGTCCCCGTGCCGGCCGGGCGTGCCGCTCACGGGCGGCCGGCGACGTCCAGCGCCTCGGGCAGCGTGAAGGCCCCCGCGTAGAGCGCCTTGCCGACGATGGCGCCCTCGACGCCGTCCGGCACGAGCGCGCGCAGCGCCTCGAGGTCGGCCAGCGACGACACGCCGCCGGACGCCACGACCGGGGCGTCCGTGGCGGCGCAGACCTGGGCGAGCAGCTCGGTGTTCGGGCCGCGCAGCGTGCCGTCCTTGGTGACGTCGGTCAGCACGTACCGGGCGCAGCCGTCGCGGTCCAGGCGGGCGAGGACGTCCCACAGGTCCCCGCCCTCGCGGGTCCAGCCGCGGGCGGCCAGCGTCGTGCCGCGCACGTCGAGGCCGACGGCGATCCGGTCGCCGTGGCGGGCGATGGCGGACGCCGTCCAGGCCGGGTCCTCCAGCGCGGCGGTGCCGAGGTTGACGCGGCGGCAGCCGGTGGCCAGGGCCCGCTCCAGCGAGGCGTCGTCGCGGATGCCGCCGGAGAGCTCCACGGCGACGTCGAGGCGGCCGACGACCTCGGCGAGCAGGTCGGCGTTGGAGCCGCGCCCGAAGGCCGCGTCGAGGTCGACCAGGTGCACCCACTCCGCGCCGTCGGCCTGCCAGGCCAGGGCGGCGTCCAGGGGCGAGCCGTAGAAGGTCTCGCTGCCGGCCTCGCCCTGCACGAGGCGGACGGCCTGGCCGTCGGCGACGTCGACGGCGGGCAGCAGCTGGAGGCGGGGGTCCACGGTTCTCCTGGGATCGGTGCGTCGGGGGTGGCGAGCGGAGCGGGGGTCAGAACAGGTAGAGCGCGCCCGCGGCGACGCAGCCGAGGCCGAGCAGGCCCACGACGGCGACCGCGGGCCACGGCCGGGACTGCTGGCGCAGCGACCACGCCCCGCCGAGCAGCACGCCGCCGACCGCGAACAGCGCGAAGACCGCCATCACGGGCGGGTCACCGGGGGGTCACAGCGAGCGGACCCAGTTGCGCAGCAGCGCCGCGCCGGCGTCTCCGGACTTCTCGGGGTGGAACTGCGTCGCCGACAGCGGGCCGTTCTCGACCGCGGCCACGAACGGCGCGCCGTGCTCGGCCCAGGTCACCAGGGGCGCCCGCCGGCGCAGGGTGCCGTCGGGGGCGACGTCGTCCTCCATCGCCCAGCGCTGCACCCCGTAGGAGTGCACGAAGTAGAAGCGCTCGTCCTCCAGGCCCTCGAACAGGGTCGAGCCGGCCGGGACCTCGACGGTGTTCCAGCCCATGTGCGGCACGATCGGGGCGGGCAGGCGCTCGACGGTGCCGGGCCACTCGGCCAGGCCCTCGGTGCGCCGGCCGTGCTCGACGCCGGTCTCGAACATCACCTGCATGCCCACGCAGATGCCCAGGACCGGGCGGCCCCCGGCGAGGCGGCGGCCCACGACCTCGTGCCCGCGCACCGCCCTGACGCCCTCGACGACCGACTCGAACGCGCCGACGCCGGGCACCACGAGGCCGTCGGCCTCCATCGCGCGCTGGCGGTCGGCGGTGAGCTCGACGTCGGCCCCGGCGCGCTCCAGGGCGCGCACGGCCGAGCGCACGTTGCCCGAGCCGTAGTCGAGCACCACCACCGAGGGAGAGCCAGCCATGCCTCCAGGGTACGGACCCCGGGAGGTGCCCGCCGCTGCGACCGTCCCTGCGACCATGGCGCCGTGCCCCCGGTCACCGCACTGACCGCCTGCCTCAACGGTGCGCGGCTCCCCCGCGAGCACCCCGCCCTGCCGGTCACCCCGGCCGAGCTGGCCCGGGAGGCGGCCGCCGCGGTCGCCGCCGGCGCCGACGACCTGCACGTGCACGCCAAGGACGCCCTCGGCCGCGACGTCCTGGACGCCGGCCCGCTGGCGGCGGCGCTGGACGCCGTCCGCGCGGCCGTGCCCGGCGTGCGCGTCGGGGTGACCACCGGCGCCTGGGCCGCCTCCGACCCGCGGGCGCGGGTGGCGGCCGTCCGGTCGTGGACGGCGCTGCCCGACGCCGCGTCGGTGAACTGGCACGAGCGGGGCGCGGACGCCGTGGCGGGCGCGCTGCTCGATCGCGGGGTGGCCGTCGAGGCCGGCGTCTGGGACGACGCCGCGCTCGACGCGTGGGCCGCCTCGCCGCACCGCGAGCGCTGCGCGCGGGTGCTCGTCGAGCTGCCCGGCGGCGTCGACCCCGCACGGACCGAGGCCGAGGCGGACCGCCTCCTCGCCCGGGTCGCCGCCGCCGCCCCGGCGCTGCCGGTGCAGCTGCACGGGGAGGCGACGAGCACCTGGACCCTCCTGCGGCACGCCGGGCGCCGCGGGCTGGCGGCGCGGATCGGCCTGGAGGACGTCCTGCACCTGCCCGACGGCACCCCGGCCGCCGGCACCGCGGCGCTCGTGGCCGCCGCGGTGGAGCTCCTGCGCTCCCCGGCCTGAGCCTCAGGCCGTCGCGCGCCCGTCCCGCGGGCCGAACACCGCCAGGGCCAGGGCGTCGCTGTGCTCGGCGCGCAGGTACTCCTCCGCCCACTCCCGCGCCTGCGGGTAGCCCGACCCCGCGGCCACCGCCTCGATCGCCGCCTCGACGTCGACGGCGGTGCGGCGCAGGGCCACGCCGCCGTCGCGCAGCAGCGCCCACGCGCCGCCCGGGCGCCCGTAGGGCATGCCGACGCTGCCGGGGTTGACCACCAGCCGCCGGTCGACCAGGCGCACGAACGGCATGTGGGTGTGCCCGCAGACGACCGTCGCGACGTCGGCGGGCAGGTCGGCGAGGGCCTCCGCCCAGCGCTCGAGGCGGGTGTCGACGAGCACGACCTCCTCGTCGTCGCGCGGGGTGCCGTGGCAGAAGACCACGGGGCCGAACCCCTCGACGTCGAGCACGACCGGGTGCGGCAGGCCGGCGAGGAGCTCCACCTGGTCCTCGCGGAGCTGGGCGGCCGCCCACGGCGTCACGGGGTCGGGCACGACGGCGTCCTCGCCGCGGGCGTGCGCGACCAGCTCGCGGTCGGCGTTCCCCCGCACGAGCACGGCCCGCTCCCCCAGCCCGACGAGGGCGTCGAGCACCTCGACGGGCTGCGGGCCCGCCGCGTGGTCACCGCAGACGACGACGAGGTCCGCGGCGGCCACCTCCGGCTCGGCGAGCACCGCCTCGAGCACGGGCAGCACCCCGTGGACGTCGGAGATCACGGCCACGGTGCGCACGGGGGTCGCCACGGGAGTCGTCACGGGGGCAGCGTGGCAGCCTAGCGCCGGGTCGGGCCAGGCCGCCGCTCAGGCGAGGTCGGTGGCCAGCAGGCCGCCGACCCACGCGTCGCGCCACTGCCCGCGCACCTCCAGACGCCCGCGCAGGATCCCCTCGACCGTGAAGCCGCACGCCTCGGCCACGCGCCGCGACCCGGTGTTGCCGACCTCGGCCCGCCACTCCACCCGGTGCTCGCCGAGGTCGCGCAGCGCCCACTCGGCCACCAGCCGCGTCGCCGTCGTGGCCACGCCGCGCCCGCGGGCGCCGGGGGCGGTCCAGTAGCCGATCTCCACGACGCCGGGGGCCGGGCGGTCGACGAACCCGTGCGCGCCCAGGAGCTCCCCGGACGCCGGGTCGACGATCGCGAACGAGGCCAGGCCCGCGGCCCACCGCTGCGGGCTCGTGGCGGTGAACCCCGCGCCGTGCTCGGGCAGGTAGGGCACCGGCACCGCCGTCCAGCGCTGGACGGCCGGGTCCTGGCACGCCGCGGTGCAGGCCTGCGCGTCCTCCGGCCGCCAGGGGCGCAGCTCCACGCCGGGGGCGCGCAGGGTCACGGGCTGGAGCGGCTCGGGCATCCCGAGATCGTGCCAGGGTCAGCGGCGGCGGGCGCGGACCAGCGAGCGCACCGCCCGCCACCGCGAGCGCCCGGCGCTGGACGCCGTCCCGGGCACGTCCGCCGGGGCCAGGCGCCCGAGCAGCAGGCGCTGCACCTCGTCGGGCCAGGTCGCCAGCAGCAGTCCCGCCCGCGGGTCCTCGCCGCGGGCGCCGCCGCGCCAGCGCTGCGCCGCCACGGCGTCCTGCCCGGCCGTGAGCAGCAGCACGTCGGCGAGGCGCAGCAGCCTCGACAGCGCCTGCGCGCCCGCCTCCGCCTCGGCCGGCTCGGGCAGGACGACCGCGCCCACACCGGGGACCGGCACGACGTCCGCGACCACCGACGCCAGCGCGCACAGGTCGGCCGCCCGCTCGGCGTCCGCCACGGGCAGCACGAGGGCGGCCCGGGCGGGCGAGGGAGCCGGGTCCGCGGGGCCGCCCCCGGGGCCGCCCGCCGCGCTCAGAGCGCGCCCTTGGTGCTCGGCACCCCGGACACGCGCGGGTCGGGGGCGATCGCGGCCCGCAGCGCCCGGGCGACGGCCTTGAACTGCGCCTCCACGACGTGGTGGGGGTCGCGCCCGGCGAGGACGCGCACGTGCAGGGCCACGTGCGCGTGCAGGGCGATGGACTCCAGGACGTGGCGGGTGAGGGAGCCGGCGTAGGGCACGCCGCCGGCGCCGCCGCCGATGAGGACGAACTCGGTGCCCTCGGGCTCTCCGGAGTGGACGCAGAACGGGCGCCCGGAGACGTCGACGACGGCCTGGGCGAGCGCCTCGTCGAGCGGCACGAGCGCGTCGCCGAACCGGGCGATCCCGCGCTTGTCCCCCAGCGCCTGGCGCAGCGCCTGGCCGAGGACGATGGCGACGTCCTCGACGGTGTGGTGGGCGTCGACGTGCACGTCACCGGTGGCGCGCACCGTGAGGTCGATGAGGGAGTGCTTGCCCAGCGCGGTGAGCATGTGGTCGTAGAACCCGACCCCGGTGCTGATGTCGGTGGCGCCGGTGCCGTCGAGGTCGAGCTCGACGAGCACGCTCGACTCGCTCGTGGCGCGCTCGATGCGGGCGGTGCGGCTCATGGCTGCTCCTCGTCGTGGGCTGCGTCGGCGACCTCTTCGGCCGCCAGCACCTCGCCGAGGGCGCCGAGGAACGCGGCGGTCTCCTCCACCGTGCCGGCGGTGACGCGCAGATGCTGCCCGATCCCGACGTCGCGGACGAGCACGCCGCGCTCCAGCAGCCCCTCCCAGACCCGCTGGGCGTCGTCCAGGCCGCCGAAGAGGACGAAGTTGGCGTCGCTGGGCAGCGCGGTCAGGCCCAGGCCGGGCATGGCCGCGACGATCCGGTCGCGCTGGGCCTTGACCTCCTCCACCGTCGCCAGCAGGACGTCGGCGTGGGCCAGGGCGGCGCGCGCGGCCGCCTGGGTCAGGGCCGAGAGGTGGTACGGCAGCCGCACGAGGTGCAGGGCGTCGACCAGGGCGGCGTCCGCCGCGAGGTACCCCAGGCGGGCGCCGGCGAGGGCGAACGCCTTGCTCATCGTGCGGGTGACCACCAGGCGCGGGCGCCCGGGCAGCAGGCTCAGCGCGGACGGCGTCCCGGGCCGGGAGAACTCCGCGTACGCCTCGTCGACGATGACGATCCCCGCGGTCGCCTCGTAGGCGGCCTCGACGACGTCCAGCGGCAGGGCCGTGCCGGTCGGGTTGTTCGGCGAGGTGAGGAAGACGACGTCGGGACCGACCTCGCGCACCTGCTCGGCGACCCGCCACGGGTCCAGCCCGAAGTCGGGGCCGCGGCGGCCGTCGACCCACGCCGTCCCGGTGGTGGCCGTGATGATCGGGTGCATCGAGTACGAGGGCGTGAAGCCCAGCGCCGTGCGCCCCGGGCCGCCGAACGCCTGGAGCAGCTGCTGGAGCACCTCGTTGGAGCCGTTCGCGGCCCACACCTGCTGCGCGTGCAGCCCGTGACCGAGGTAGTGGGCCAGCGACGTGCGCAGGGCGAGGGCCTCGCGGTCGGGGTAGCGGTTGAGCTGCTCGGCCTCGGCGCGCACCGCCTCGACGATCGCCTCCACGACCACGGCGGGCACCGGGTGGCTGTTCTCGTTGGTGTTCAGCCGCACCGGCACCTCCAGCTGCGGCGCGCCGTAGGGGGTGCGCCCGCGCAGGTCCTCGCGCAGGGGCAGGTCGTCCAGCGTCGTGGCCGGGGTGGGGTCGCTCACGCGCGGCAGTCTAGGAAGGGCCAGGATGTCGGGGTCCCGTCCCGGTCCCTCCCACCCGCAGGAGCCCACCGTGCCGCACGTCGTCGCGACCTACACGTACACCTCGGACACCGCAGCCCGCGACGCGGTGCGCCCGGCGCACCGCGAGTACCTCGCGTCCCTCGACGCGCTGCTGCTCTCCGGGCCCACCGACGCCGGCGGCGCCGTGCTGGTCTTCGAGGCGGACTCCCCCGCGGTGGTCGAGGACCTGCTCGACGCCGACCCGTTCGTCACCCACGGCGGCATCGTCGCCGAGCGCACCGCGGTGGCCTGGGACGTCGTCCTGGGCCGCTGGGCGGACCGCTCCTGACCCGCTTCGAGCCCCTGGCCGACTCCCGCCCGGACGACCGGCCGTGGCCGGCGATGACCTGGCCGCCGCCGGCGGGCACCGAGCTGCGCGGGTCGACCGTGCACCTGCGCCCCGCCGTCCCCGCCGACGACGCCGCGGCGGCCTTCGCAGCGCTCGACGACGACCGGGTCTGGGAGCACGTGGCCGGGCGCCCGGCAGACCCCTCCGGCTGGGAGGCGCGGCTGCGCGCCCGGTTCGCCGAGGGCCTGCCGTGGCTGGTGACGCTCGTCGAGGAGGTCGGCGGGCTGCCGGCCGGCACCGTCGTGGGCGTGACCTGCTACCTCGACGTCAGCGCCGCCGACGCCCGGCTCGAGGTGGGCGCGACGACGTACGCCCCGGCGGTGTGGGCCACGCGCGTCAACCCCGAGGCGAAGCTGCTCCTGCTCGGCCTCGCCCTCGAGCAGCTCGGCGCCGGCCGGGTGCAGCTGCAGACCGACGTGCGCAACACCCGCTCCCAGCAGGCGATCGCCCGGCTCGGGGCGCGCTGCGAGGGGCTCCTGCGCCGCCACAAGCGCCGCTCCGACGGCACGCTGCGCGACACCGTCGTGTTCTCCGTGACCGCCGAGGACTGGCCGGGCGTGCGGGCCGGCCTGGAGCACCGCCTGGCCCGCTGAAGACGGGGTCTGGCGCCCCTTGCCTTCCGGGCGGAAGCGCGCAGACTGGGACGCACCGGCCCCTCCCGCCCGAGGTGAGCACCATGGCTGACACCGACGTCCTCGCCGCCTCTCCCGCGCCCGACCTGCTCCCCCTGCTGGCGCGCGGGCGCCACCGCACCCCGCGCAGCGGCGCCTGCTTCATGGAGATGGCCTCGTACCTGGCCGGGGAGCGCTGGAGCGACCACCCCGCCTGCACGCACCCGGTGCTGGCCGCGCTCGCGCGCAACGTCAACGACCGCACGACCGACGCCGGCCGCGCGCGCCTGGCCCCGCTCATCCCGCGGGTGATCGGGCTGGTCAGCGACGACCCGCGGCTGGAGGCGCGGGTGGCGCTGCGCTGCGCGGTCACGGCCCTGCCGCTGGTGGGCGAGGACCGCGAGCGCGTGATGGCCGTGGCCGTCCTCAGCTGCCAGCGGCGCCTGGCCGAGCTGGGCTCGCCCACCGAGGGCGCGCTGGCCGCGGCGGCGGCCGCGGCGCTGGACCGCTCGCCGCAGGCGCTCGCCTGGGCCCGCCGCTTCACCGCCGAGCTGGCCGCCCCCACCGCGCGCCGCGCGCAGCGCCGGGTCCACCAGCGCGCCGCGGAGCACATCGCCGCCTCGGCCGCGGTGGGGATCGGGCTGGCGTGCCTGCCCGACGCCGAGCGCGACGCCGCCCTGCACGACCTGCTCGCCACCGCCATCACCGACGCCGAGGCCTGGACCGGGCGTCGCCCCGAGCCGGCGCTCGACCTGGCCGCGTGGGAGGACGCCTGCCGGATCACCGGGGCGGGCCGGCGGTGAGCCGCGGGGTCGCGGTGGTCAGCGGGAGGCGCGCGGAGGGCCATGATGGCCCGATGACGGGTCACGAGCGCGCGCAGGCCGCGGACGGCGGGGCCGACCTCGCCGAGCAGCTCGCCGACCTCGCCCGGTCCCTGGAGGACCGCGACGACGTCCAGAGCACCCTGGACGCCCTCGTGGCCGCCGCGGTGGGGACGGTCCCCGGCGCCCAGCACGTGAGCATCTCGGCCGTCCGGAACCGCCGCGAGGTGGTGACCACCGCCTCCACCAGCGACCTGCCCCGGCAGACCGACCGCGCGCAGTACGAGACCGGCGAGGGCCCGTGCCTGGACGCCCTGTACGAGCAGCGGACGGCGCGGATCCCCGACCTGGCCGCCGAGGTCCGCTGGCCGGAGTTCGCCGCTCGGGCCAGCGCCCTGGGGGCCGGCAGCATGCTGTGCGTCCAGCTGTACGTGCGCGGCGACAACGGCGACCTCGGCGCGCTGAACCTCCTCAACGAGGCCCCGAACGCCTTCGACGAGGAGTCCGAGCACGTCGCGCTGCTGTTCGCCGCGCACGCGGCGGTCGCCATGGTCGGCGCGCAGGAGCAGTCGCAGCTGCGGGCCGCGCTCAGCACGCGCGACCTCATCGGCCAGGCCAAGGGCATCCTCATGGAGCGGTTCAAGATCACTCCCGATGCGGCGTTCCGGCTGCTCACCGCGGCCAGCCAGCGCGCGAACCGCAGGCTGCCCGAGGTCGCCGAGGCCCTGACCCGCACCGGCGAGCTGAGCGGCTGAGCCGCGCACCGGAGCCGCACCGCCGCTGCTCCGGCCCGCGGTCACGAGTGGCGATCACCCCGAGTCGCTCCTAGAGTCACCCCCTGGTCCAGAGGTGCGGCCGCTCGTCCTCCCCTCGAGGAGAAGCCCGTGGACACCCTGGTCGCCGTCGAGCCGCCGCCGTCTCGACCCGGACCCGCCAGCCCGCTCGGGTGGTCGCCCGCGGTCCAGGCGGCGCTGGCCGAGCTCTCCCGCATGCACTTCGACGAGCTCCCGCTGGCCGCGGCCCTGTCCCGCATCGTCGCGCTGGCCCAGGGAGCCGTCCCGGGGGCGGACGAGGCCTCGCTCACCGTGCTCGAGGGCTCACGGGCCCGCACGCTCGCCGCGACGAGCGACCTCGCCGCGCGCCTGGACGAGCGGCAGTACCAGCGCGGCAGCGGCCCCTGCCTGGACGCCGCCCGGTCCGGCACGACCGTGCGGCTGCCCCGCCTGGACCGCGAGAGCCACTACGTCGACTTCGCCGCGGTGGCCTGGGACGTGGGGCTGCAGCGCAGCGCCTCGATCGGGGTGCCCGCGGCCGGCGTCGGCGGCGCGGCGCTGAACCTCTACGGCTTCTCCGGCTCCGGCCAGGACGAGCGGTCCCTGGGCGTGGCCCGCATCTTCGCCGCCGCGGCCGCCGTGGCGCTGTCGCGCCCCCCGCGCCAGGTGCTCCCGGTGGGAGACCGCCAGGCCCTGGTCGAGCAGGCCAAGGGCGTCCTCGTCGCCCGGCTGGGCTGCACGCCCGACGACGCCGCCGAGTTCCTCCAGGAGCAGGCGCGCGCGACCTGCACGGACCTCGCCGAGGTCGCCGCGCGCACCGTGCGCGCCGCCCAGCGCAGCGCCGCGGGCTGAGGCCTAGAGCGCGCCCAGCGGCGCGGAGGCGAGCACCTCGTGGACCGGCTGGGCGCCGAGGGTGCTGCGCACGAGGTGCACGGCCTCCGCGGTCCACCCCGGGCCCGCCCACGGCTCCAGCGCCGCCACGAGCGGGCGCAGGTCCTCACCGCCGCGCGAGCGCGCGACGGTCAGGTGCGGGCGGTAGGAGCGGTCCTCCACGGCCGCGCCGACCCGGCTCCCGGCCGCGGCGGCGGAGGCCGCGAGCCGGGAGACGACCTCGACGTCCCCGTGCACGCCCGCCCACAGCACCTGCTGGCCGAACCGGCCCGCGCCGCCCAGGGACAGGACCGGCGCGCGGTGGCGCGCCGCGGCGCGGGCCAGGCGCTCGGCCAGCTCGCCCGCGCGGGCGTCGTCCACCTCGCCGTAGAAGGCCAGCGTCAGGTGCCAGCGCTCGCGCGGCGTCCACCGCACCGACGACGGCGCCCCCGCGCGCACGGGCCCGAGCGCCTCGGCGAGGCCGTCGAGCACGTGCGGCGGGGGCACCACCGCGGCGAACAGGCGCACGTCAGACGAAGTCGAGCGCCGAGCGGATCGGGGCGATCGCGAAGTAGATGACGAACAGCGCCGCCACCAGCCACAGCAGCGGGTGCACGCGGCGCGCCCTGCCGGTGGCCACGGCGATGAGGGCGTAGGAGACGAAGCCCGCGCCGATGCCGTTGGCGATCGAGTAGGTGAACGGCATGACGACGATGGTCAGGAACGCCGGGATCGCGATCGTGTAGTCCGAGAAGTCGATGCTGCGCACCTGCGTGACCATGAGGAAGCCCACGACGACCAGCGCCGGCGTGGCCGCCTCGAAGGGCACCACCTGCACCAGCGGCGTGAAGAACACGGCCAGCAGGAACAGCACGCCGGTCACGACGCTGGCCAGGCCGGTGCGCGCCCCCTCGCCGACGCCCGCGGCGGACTCGACGTAGGTGGTGTTCGAGGACGTCGAGGCCAGGCCGCCGGCGACCGCGGCGACGGAGTCGACGACGAGCACGCGCTGGACGCCGGGCAGCTCACCCCGCTCGTCGAGCAGGCCGCCCTCGGCGCCGACGCCCACGACGGTGCCCATGGTGTCGAAGAAGTCGGCGAGCATGAGGGTGAAGACGAGCAGCACCGCGGCCACGAGGCCGACCCGCGCGAAGCCGCCGAAGAGGTCGACGTCGCCGAGCAGCGACAGGTCCGGGGTCTGGGCGACCTGGTCCGGCCACGCCGGGACGATGAGGCTCCAGCCCGAGGGGTTGGCGTCACCGCTGGCGGTCGTGCGGCCACCGACGCCGGCCACGGCCTCGACGACGATCGCCAGCACGGTCGTGACGACGATCCCGAGGAGGATCGCCCCCCGGGTGCGGCGGGCCACGAGCACCGTGGTGAGCAGCAGGCCGATGACGAAGACGACCGTCGGCCAGCCCTGGACGCTGCCGCCCACGCCGAGCTCCAGCGGCGTGCCGCCGCCGGCCGGGGTGCGGACGAAGCCGGCGTCCACGAAGCCGATGAGCGCGATGAAGAGGCCGATGCCGACGCTGATCGCCGTCTTGAGCTCGGCGGGGATGGCGTGGAAGACGGCCCGGCGGAAGCCGGTGAGCACGAGGAGGGTGATCACCAGGCCCTCGACGACGACCAGGCCCATCGCCTCGGACCACGTCATCTGGGAGGCGATCCCGAAGGCGAGGAAGGCGTTGAGGCCCAGGCCGGCGGCCAGGGCGAACGGGTAGCGGCCGTAGACGCCCATGAGGATCGTCATGACGCCGGCGACGAGGGCGGTCGCCGCGGCCACCGCCGGGACGCCGAGCACGCGGCCGTCGACGTCCGCGGCGGTGCCGATGATCAGGGGGTTGAGGACGACGATGTACGCCATCGTGAAGAAGGTGGCGATGCCACCGCGGACCTCCTGCTGCACGGACGAGCCGCGCGCGGAGATCGAGAAGTAGCGGTCCAGCCCGCTGCGCGGGGCGCGCGGGGCGGCTGGGCCATCGGGGTGGGACGTGGGCGCGGTGGCCATGACGCTCCTCGACGCAGGTGCAGGGGGGGCGCGGCACAGCATCCCAGGTCAGCGACGGCCCTGGGGCCCGCGAGGGCCGATCCGGGGCGGACGTGACCGCCGCGTCACGCAGCGTCCGCAGCCGGGCCCGCGGATCAGCGGAAGCGCGCGGTGACCGCCTCGCCGTGGGCGGGCAGGTCCTCCGCCTGCGCGAGCGCCACGACGTGGGGGGCGACGTCCTGCAGCGCCTCGCGGGAGTACTCGACGACGTGGATGCCGCGCAGGAACGTCTGCACGCTCAGCCCCGCGGTGTGCGCGCACGAGCCGCCGGTGGGCAGCACGTGGTTGGACCCGGCGCAGTAGTCCCCCAGCGAGACCGGGCTGTGCGCCCCGACGAAGACCGCGCCGGCGTTGCGGACCCGGGCGGCGCGCTCGCGGGCGTCGGCGGTCTGCACCTCCAGGTGCTCGGCGCCGTAGCCGTCGACGACGGCCAGGCCGGCGTCGAGGTCGTCGACGAGGACGACGACGGACTGCTCGGAGGTCAGGGCGGTCCGGATCCGCTCGCTGTGCCGGGTCGCCGCGACGAGGACCTCCAGCTCGGCGTCCACCGCGTCGGCGAACGCCGTGGAGTCGGTGACGAGCACCGCGGCGGCCAGGACGTCGTGCTCGGCCTGGCTGACGAGGTCGGCCGCCACGTGCACCGGGTCGGCGCTGTCGTCGGCCAGGACGGCGATCTCGGTGGGGCCCGCCTCGGAGTCGATGCCGACGAGGCCCCGCAGCAGCCGCTTGGCGGCGGCGACGTAGACGTTGCCGGGCCCGGTGACGACGTCGACGGGCGCGCAGACCAGCGCCCCGGCGTCCGGGCCGTCGCTCTCGCGGGCGCCGTGGGCGAACATCGCGATCGCCTGGGCGCCCCCGACGGCGTAGACCTCCTCCACGCCCAGCAGCGCGCACGCGGCGAGGATCGTCGGGTGGGGCAGGCCGCCGTGCTCGCGCTGCGGCGGGCTCGCGACGGCGAGGGACTCGACGCCGGCCTCCTGGGCGGGCACGACGTTCATGACGACGCTGGAGGGGTAGACCGCGACCCCGCCGGGCACGTAGAGGCCCACGCGCTGCACCGGCACGAACCGCTCGGTGACGGTGCCGCCGGGCACCACGGTGGTGGTGACGTCGGTGCGGCGCTGGTCGGCGTGGACGAGCCGGGCGCGGCGGACGGACTCCTCCAGCGCCGCCCGCACCGCCGGGTCGAGGGCGGCGAGCGCGTCGGCGAGCGCCTGCGCCGGCACCCGCAGGTGCTCGACCCGGACGCCGTCGAAGCGCTCGCCGAGGTCGCGCAGGGCCGCTGCGCCGCGGGTGCGGACGTCGTCCGCGATCGGGCGGACGGCGGCCACGGCGGCCTCCACGTCGAGCGCGGCGCGCGGCAGGCGGCCGCGCAGCTCGCGGGCGTCGAGGGTCTGGCCGCGCAGGTCGAGCCGTCGGATCATGGCGCCCAGCGTAGGCGCGCGCCGCTCACCGCCTCGCGGGCTCGGGCTCCCGGAAGTCGGCGGGCCTGAACCGCCCCGCCTGCAGGCGCCCCTCGATGTCCTCGAGGCTGTGGCCGGTGAGCTCGGGCATCCGGCGCCACACGAAGATCCACGCGGCGACGTTGAAGAGGGCGTAGAGCCACATGGTCTGCCCGACGCCGACGGCGTTGATGATCGACAGCAGCGTCAGGGTGATGAGGAGGTTGGTGCTCCACAGCGCCGCCGACTGGGCGGCGGTGCCGGCCCCGCGGACGGCGAGCGGGTAGATCTCCGAGCCGGTGAGCCAGCCCATGAGCTGCAGGCCGCCGGCGTTGAAGAACATGAAGACGACGAGGCAGGCGATGATGAACGGGGTGCTGCCGCGGCCGCTGTTGCCGGTGACGAAGAGGAGCCCGAGCACGGCCAGGGCCGCCGCGGCGCCGGGGATCATCACGAGGGTGAGGCGGCGGCGCCCGACCCGGTCGACGATCGAGAGCCCGACGACCATCATCACCAGGTAGGTCACCCCGAGGGCGACGCTGACCCGCAGCGCGGCGGTCTCGGAGAAGCCGTTGTCGGTGAGGATCGTCGGCGCGTAGTAGATGATCATCTCGATGCCGCTGAGCTGGGTGAAGATCGCGATGCCGCAGCCGACGACGAGCGCCGGGCGCACCCACACCTGGCGCAGCCCGCGCCAGCCCTGCTCGTCGGCGCTGGCCGACCGCTCGGCCCGGTCCAGCTCGTGCATCTCCCGCAGCTCAGCCTCGGTGTCCGCGTGCTCCCCGCGGATGCGGCCCAGCACCTCCCGCGCCCGGTCGTCCTCGCCGTTCTCCACCAGCCAGCGCGGGCTCTCCGGCAGCCGCAGCATGAGCACGAACATGATCAGCGCCGGCACGGCCGCGCTGCCGATGGAGACCCGCCACGGGACCACCTCGGTGGCGCCGACGATGGTGGAGATGACGATCCCCACGCCGATGCCGACCTGGAAGGTCAGCACGAGGCGGCCGCGGATCTTCGGCGGGGCGAGCTCGGCGACGTACATCGGCACGGTCTGGGTGGCCCCGCCCACGGCGGTGCCGAGGACGATCCGGCCGAGGGACAGCAGCAGCGGGCTCGGCGCGGCGGCGCAGGCGAGCGCGCCGACGGCGAAGACGGCGGCGATCGTCAGCACGGTGCGCCGCCGTCCCCAGCGCTCGGACAGCCGGCTGCACACCAGGGCGCCGATGACGGCCCCGGCGAGGATGCTCGCGGCGATCACCTGCTCCCAGCCGTCACCGGTGTCGAAGTCGCGGCTGATCTGCAGCAGGGCCCCGGAGATGATCCCGGTGTCGTAGCCGTAGAGCAGCGCCGAGATCGCGGAGACGACCGCCGCTGCGAGCAGCGGGCCGCGCACCCGGTCGGCCTGGGCGGGCCGCCCCGGCTCGGACGGTGCGGTTCCAACCGGGCTCACGGGGGCTCCTCGTCGACGGCTCGCGGCTCCCCGCGGTCGGCGGGGCTGGGGGGTGGCGCAGGGGGTGGCGCAGGGGGTGGCGCAGGCGCCCCGGAGGGGCGTCGCGGACGCTACCGCCGGAGCGTCGGTCGCGCCTGGGAGGATCTCCTCCGTGACCGTGCAGCTCGACCGCTCCGACGCCGCGAGCCCCGCCCCGTCCGCCGAGGCCCTCGTGGCCGCGCTGGCCGCCGCCCTGGGCGAGGGCGGCGCCGCGCAGGTGGACGCCAGCTCCCGGCGCCGGGCGGAGTACACGACCGACGCCTCCAACTACCGCGTCGTCCCGCGCGCGGTGGTCTTCCCGCGCACGGCCGAGGACGTCGAGGCGGTCCTCGGCGTCTGCCGCGAGCTCGGCGTCCCGCTGACCTCGCGCGGCGCGGGCACCTCGGTGGCCGGCAACGCGATCGGGCCGGGCGTCGTCCTCGACTTCTCCCGGCGCATGAACCGGGTGCTGGAGATCGACCCCGAGACGCAGACGGCGCTGGTCGAGCCCGGCGTGGTCCTCGACGACCTCCAGCGCGCCGCCGCGCCGTTCGGCCTGCGCTTCGGCCCCGACCCCTCCACCCACGCCCGCTGCACCGTCGGCGGGATGATCGGCAACGACGCCTGCGGCTCCCACGCCCTGGCGTACGGGCGCACCAGCCACAACGTCGTCGCCCTCGAGGTGCTCGACGGCCGGGGCCGCCGCTTCTGGACCGACGCCCCGCCGGCGGACCTGTCCGCCGACCTCGCCGCGGTGGCCTCGGCCCACCTCGGGCTGGTGCGCACCCAGTTCGGCACGTTCGGGCGCCAGGTCTCCGGCTACGCCCTCGAGCACCTCCTGCCCGAGCACCAGACCCCCAGCGGCTCCGGCCCGGCCGGCACCCGCCTGGCGCGCCTGCTCACCGGCTCCGAGGGCAGCCTGGCCACGATGCTCGCCGCGCGGGTCAAGCTCGTGCGCGAGTCGCCCGCGACGGCGTTCGTCGTCCTGGGGTACCCCGACATGGCCACCGCTGCCGACGCGACGCCTGGCCTCCTCACCCACCTGCCGCTGGCGGTGGAGGGCATCGACCGGCGCCTGGTCGACGTGGTGCGCGCGAAGGGCCGCGCCGTCGAGGGCCTGCCGAGCGGCGAGGGCTGGCTCTTCGTGGAGGTGGGCGGCGCCGACCAGGGCGAGGCCGACGCCAAGGCCGCCGCCCTCGTGGCCGACGCTCTGGCCGGCCCGGCCCTCGACGCCGTCGTCGTGCCCACCGCGGCGCAGGCCCGCCAGCTGTGGCGCATCCGCGAGGACGGCGCCGGCCTCGCCGGCCGCTCCCCCGACGGCTCCCCCGCCTGGCCGGGCTGGGAGGACGCCGCCGTGCCGCCCGAGCGCCTGGGCGCCTACCTGCGCGCGTTCGAGGCCCTGATGGCCGCTCACGGCGTCGACGGCCTGGCCTACGGCCACTTCGGCGACGGCTGCATCCACGTGCGGATCGACTTCCCCCTCTCCGAGGCCGGCGGCGCGGCAGCGACGAAGGCCTTCCTCACCGAGGCCGCGACCCTCGTCGCCGCGCACGGCGGGTCGCTGTCGGGCGAGCACGGCGACGGGCGGGCCCGCGGCGCGCTGCTGCCGCTCATGTACGACGCCGAGGCGATCACCGCCTTCGAGGAGGTCAAGGCGGTCTTCGACCCCGACGACCTGCTCAACCCCGGCGTGATCGTGCGCCCGCGCCCGCTGGACGCCGACCTGCGGGTGCCGCACGCGCGCACCGCCGTCTCGATCGGGCGGCGCAGCGCGACCGGCGGCGACGGCCCGCTGCAGTTCGCCTACCCGGCCGACGGCGACGACCTCACCCGAGCGGTGCACCGGTGCGTGGGGGTGGGCAAGTGCCGGGCCGACTCCGGCGGGGTGATGTGCCCCTCCTTCCTCGCCACCGGCGACGAGAAGGACTCCACCCGCGGCCGCGCGCGCCTGCTGCAGGAGATGGCCAACGGCACCCTGGTCACCGACGGCTGGCGGTCGGAGGAGGTCCACGAGGCCCTCGACCTGTGCCTGTCGTGCAAGGGCTGCGCGATCGACTGCCCCGCCGGGGTCGACATGGCCACCTACAAGGCCGAGTTCCTCGACCACCACTACGCCGGCCGCCGCCGGCCGATGAACCACTACCTGCTCGGCTGGCTGCCGCGCTGGTCGCGCCTGGCCGCCCTCGCCCCGCGGGTGGTCAACGGGCTGCTGGCCGTGCCCGGCGCCGCGCACGTGGCCCGCGCGGTCGGCGGGGTGGACCAGCGCCGCCCGCTGCCCCGCTTCGCCCCCGAGACCTTCCGGGGCTGGTTCCGCGGGCGGACGCCGTCCAGCGCGGCGGCGGCCCGGCGCACCCCGGTCGTGCTCTGGGTCGACACGTTCACCGACCACTTCGACCCGGCCGTGGGGCAGGCGGCGGTGAAGCTGCTGGAGCACCTCGGCTTCGAGGTGACCATCACGCAGCGCCGCGTCTGCTGCGGGCTGACCTGGGTCTCCACCGGGCAGCTCGACGGCGCCAAGCGCCAGCTGCGCGCCTCCCTCGACGCCCTCGAGGAGGCCACCGCCCGGGCCACCGGGGCGGCCGGCGCCGGCCCGGCGGACGTGCCGATCGTCGGGCTCGAGCCCAGCTGCACGGCGCTGCTGCGCGAGGACGCCGCCCGGCTGCTGCCCGACGACCCGCGCGCCCGCGCCCTGCACGGGCGGGTGCGCACGGTCGCCGAGCTCATCGCCGAGCAGCGCCCCGACTGGGTGCCGCCGCGCCTGGACACCGCGGCGCTCGTGCAGCCGCACTGCCACCACCACGCGGTGATGGGCTTCAGCCCCGACGAGGCGCTCATGGCCAGGGCGGGCATCACCCCCGACGTGCTCAAGGGCTGCTGCGGCCTGGCGGGCAACTTCGGCGCCGAGCAGGGGCACTACGACGTCTCGGTCAAGGTCGCCGAGCACGCGCTGCTGCCGGGGCTGGAGCGCACCGCGGCCGACGTCCCGGTGCTGGCCGACGGGTTCTCCTGCCGCACCCAGAGCGACAACCTCACCGGACGCCGTCCGCTGCACCTCGTCGAGCTGCTGGCGGCCGCCCTGCCCGAGGACTGACCGCCCATCGCGATCAGGGGATGCCGCCACCCGCGCCGGGTGGCGGCATCCCATGATCACGATGAGGGTGGGCGGGTGAAGATCCTCGTGACCGGCGGCAGCGGCAAGCTCGGGCGCGCGGTGGTGCGCCACCTCGTCGAGCACGGCCACGACGTGCTCAACGTCGACGCGCTCCCCTCCCCCGACGCCCCGGCCGGCCCGCGCTACCGCTTCCTGCGCGCCGACCTGCGCGACCACGGGCAGGTGCTGGAGCTGATGACCGGCGTCGACGAGCACCACCGCGCGGGCGTGGACGCCGTCGTCCACCTCGCGGCGATCCCCGCGCCGGGGATGACCACCGACGCCGCGACCTTCGCCAACAACACCCTGAGCACCTACAGCGTCTTCACCGCCGCCCGGGCCGCGGGGATCACCAACGTCGTCTGGGCCTCGTCGGAGACCGTGCTCGGCCTGCCGTTCACCACCCCGCCGCCGTACGCGCCGGTCGACGAGGAGTACGCCCCGCGCCCGGAGACCTCGTACTCCCTGTCCAAGGACCTCGGGGAGGAGATGGCGCGCCAGCTCTGCCGCTGGGAGCCGGCGATGAAGATCATCGGGCTGCGGTTCTCCAACGTCATGGAGCCGCACGACTACGCGGCCTTCACCGGGTGGCAGGACGACGCCCGCGCCCGCAGCTGGAACCTGTGGGGCTACATCGACGCCCGTGACGGCGCCCAGGCCGTGCGCCGGGCCCTGGAGCTCGACGCGACGGGCGCCGACGTCTTCATCGTCGCGAACGCCGACACCGTGATGGAGCGGCCGAGCGCGGAGCTGCTGGCCGAGGTCTTCCCCGACGTGCCGCTGGCCCGCGAGGTCACCGGCCACGAGACGCTGCTCTCGATCGACAAGGCCCGGCGGGTGCTGGGCTTCGAGCCGGAGCACGGCTGGCGCGGCTGAGCCGGGCCACCGGCCCCGGGCCCGCCTAGGGTGGGCCCGGTGAGCGAGCGCCTGCCGCTGTTCCCGCTGCGGACCGTCCTGGTCCCCGGCCTGGTGCTGCCGCTGACCGTCTTCGAGCCCCGCTACGTGGCGCTGGTGCGCGACCTCATGGCGCTCCCCGAGGAGCAGCGGGCCTTCGGCGTGGTCGCGCTGCGCAGCGGCCGCGACGCCGGCACCGCCCACGACGCCGCGGCGCTGCACGCGGTGGGCTGCACCGCGGTCGTGCGCGAGGTGACCGAGACCGGCGACGGCACCTACGAGATGGTGACGTCCGGCGCCGTGCGGTTCCGCCTCGAGGGGCTGGACGAGGCCGCGGGCACGCCGTACCTCACCGGCCTGGTCAGCGCCCTCGCCGAGCCCGCGGGCGAGGGCGTGGACGCCGCAGGCCTGTCCGGGCTCGCGGCGTCGGTGGCGGAGGGCTGGACGGCGTACCGCGACCGGCTGGGCATCGCCGCCGCCGGGCTGCCGGGGGGCATCCCGGCCGAGCCCGCGGTGCTGTCCTACCTCGTCGCCGCCGGCATGGTGCTGGACCTGCCCGAGCGCCAGCGGCTGCTGGAGGTACCGGACACCGCCACCCGCCTGCGGCGCGAGCGGCACCTGCTGGCCCGCGAGGCCGTGCTCATCCCGGCGCTGCGCTCGCTCCCCGCGCAGGACCTGGGCTCCGTCGAGGTCAGCCCCAACTGAGAGGAGCGCCCGTGGACGCGCAGCGCGTGCAGATGAAGCTGGAGCTCGTGCCGGTCCCCGTCACGGACGTCGACCGGGCCAAGGCCTTCTACGCCGACCAGCTCGGGTTCGTCGTCGACGTCGACGTGCGCCCGGCCGACGGCGTGCGGGTGGTGCAGCTGACGCCGCCGGGCTCGGCGTGCTCGATCGGGCTGGGCACCGGCCTGCCGGTCTACGACGCCCCGCCCGGGTCGGTCAGGGGCCTGCACCTCGTCGTCGACGACGTCGAGCGGGCCCGGGCCGAGCTGGTCGGCCGCGGCGTGGCCGTGGGCGCGGTGCACGACGTCGGCGGCGGCGTGCTCCACGCCTCGCTGGAGGACCCCGACGGCAACACCCTGACCCTGCAGCAGATGCCGTGGCGCACCGGCGACGCCTTCTGACCGGGCCGGGTGTGCTGGGCCCGGCACCGGGGTACCTCACGCCCATGACCAGTCCCGAGCAGGACGGCGTCCTCGGCGCCGGCAGCGAGCCGATCGTCACCGAGCGCCAGGACCCCTACGGCACCGCCGACCCCGAGGACGCGGTGGACCGCTCCGGGGTGATCGGCGCCGCCGACGCCACGCAGCGCTCGGCCGGCCCGGAGGACTCCGACGACCCGGAGCTCGAGGGCCGCCCCGACTCCGACGCGGCGCAGGAGCAGAGCGGCGGCGACCCCGGCCTGGGCGACGTCCTCGACGTCCCGGGCGAGCGCCAGCACCGGGGCTGACCGGCTCACGCCCGCCCGTCGCCGGGGGCCGAGGCGAGCACCTCCTCGGCGTGGAGGAGGTCGGCGGTCACCGCGTCGGCCGCGCCGACGGACAGCCTCAGCTCCCAGGCGCGGGCGAGCTCGGCCGCCGCCTCGCTCGTGCGCCCGGTGCGCACCAGCAGCTCGACCCGGTAGGCCAGAGCCCGCACGCGGTCCACCGGCGCGGCGTCGTGGTGGCGCTCCAGGGCGCGGTCGAGCACGGCGAGGGCCTGGACGTCGTCCCCTCGGGCGTCGCCCTGGCGCGCGGCGACCTCGAGGGCGCGGGCCAGACCGGTGCTGCGACCGGCCGGCTGGTCCTCGCCCTCGGCGTCCTCCGCCGCTCCCGCCCGGTAGACGCGCAGCCAGGTGCCCCCGGGGTCGACGACGGTGAACCCCGTCGCGGTGCCCTGCTTGCGGCGCAGCCGCAGGATCCGCGGGACGCCGACCGAGGGCAGCCGGCCGTACCGCTCGCGCAGGCCGCGCGCGAAGTCCGCGTAGAGCGCCTCGGCGTCCGGGACGACGACGACCACGCTGCTCAGCGAGGTCGTGGGGTCGAGGCCCTGGACCTCCACGAGGTGCACCGCCCAGTCGTCCCGGGCCAGCACCGCGTAGGGGTTCGGGCGCACCTGGTGGAAGGTCCGCACGAACCCGAGGGCCTCGTAGAAGGCGACCGCCTCGCCGAGGTCCGGGCACGACAGCACCGGGTACGTGCGCTCTCCCACCATCGCGCCACTGTGGCGACCCGCGGGGCCGCGGTCCAGGGTCCCGGGGCCGCGTGCGCCCTCCTGGGGGACCTCCCGCACGCACCGCTCCGGCTCGCCCTCCGGCGCGCAGGGGCGCAGGCTCGCGGAGCAGGCACGCCCCGACCCACCAGGAGGACCCGTGCGCGACGAGCTCGACACCGTCGACCCCAGCGACAACGCCGAGGACCGCTCGGCCGAGGGCGACCGCCACCCCGGCACCGCCCGGGCCGGTGGGCGGAGCGTCCCTCCCGAGGCGCTCGACGCCCGCGACGCGCAGGGCCCCGACGGCACGGCCGCCGGGAACCCGCTGGACGGCGTCCTGATCTCCGAGGACGACGCCGAGGGGGCCGTCCCCGGTGACACCGGCCCGGAGCACCCCGGGACCCGCTGAGGCCGGCCCGGGTCAGGCCGGCAGCGCGGCCCCGCGCTCGGCGTCCTCGCGGGCGCGACCGGCCAGGCGCGCGTAGCGGCCGCCGGCGGCCACGAGCTGCTCGTGCGTCCCGCGCTCGGCGACCCGCCCGCCGTCCAGGACGACGATCGCGTCGGCGTCCCGGACGGTCGACAGGCGGTGCGCGATGGTGATCGTCGTGCGGCCGCGGCTGGCCTCGTCCAGCGCGGCCTGCACGGCCCGCTCGGTCTCGTTGTCCAGCGCCGAGGTCGCCTCGTCGAGCACGAGCACCCTCGGGTCGCGCAGCAGCGTGCGCGCCAGGGCCAGGCGCTGCTTCTCCCCGCCGGAGAAGCGGTGTCCGCGGGCGCCCACGACGGTGTCGTAGCCGTCGGGCAGCGCGGCGATGAGGCCGTGCACCTGGGCGCGGCGCGCGGCGTCCTCGATCTCGGCGTCGCTCGCCCCGGGGCGGGCGTGGCGCAGGTTCTCGCGCACCGTGGTGTGCAGGAGGTACGTCTCCTGGGAGACCACCCCGACGAGGCGGGAGAGGGTGTCCAGGGACAGGTCGCGCACGTCGACGCCGTCGAGGAGCACCCGGCCGGTGGTGGGGTCGGCGAGGCGGGAGACGAGGGAGGCGAGCGTGGTCTTGCCCGCGCCGGTCTCGCCGACCAGCGCGAGGGTGGTGCCCGCCGGCACGGTGAGGTCGATGCCGCTCAGCGCCGGGCGGACGGCGTCCGGGTGGGTGAGCCCCACGCCCTCGAACCGCACCTCCCCGCGCGCGGTCTCGGGGTCCAGCGGCACCGGCGCCACCGGGTCGTCGATGTCGACGGGCAGGTCGAGGTACTCGAAGACGCGGCTGAAGAGCGCCATCGACGTGGTCAGCTGCACCCCCACGTCGAGCAGGCCCATGAGCGGGCGGAACAGCGCCCCCTGCAGCGCGGTGAAGGCGACCAGCGTGCCGATGGTCATGCCGCCGGAGGTGGCCGGCAGGCCGGCGGCCAGGTAGATCAGGGCCGGGATCCCGGCGAAGACGATGCTCATGGACGCCATCCGCCAGCGGCCCGCGAGCTGGCTGCGCACCTCCAGCGCGACGAGGTCGGCAGAGGTCTCGGCGAACCGCTGCGACTGCGCGGGGCCGGTGCCCAGGGTCTTCCCCAGCAGCACCCCGCTGACCGACAGGCCCTCCTCGACCTGCGTCTGCAGGTCGGCGAGCCGGCGCTGGCGGGCGGCGGTGATGCTCCGGCGCGCGAGCGCGACCTGGCGGGTGAGCAGGACGGCGGGCGGCAGGACGAGCAGGGACAGCAGCGACAGGCGCCAGCTGAGGGCGACCATGGCCACCGCGGTGCCGACGACGGTGGTGGCGTTGGCGGCGAGCGAGGTCGCGGTGGAGGTGACCACCGACTGCATGCCGCCGATGTCGTTGGTCAGGCGCGACTGCACCTCCCCGCCGCGGGTGCGGGTGAAGAAGCCGAGGGACTGGCGCTGGAGGTGGGCGAAGACGCCGGTGCGCAGGCCGTGCATGACGTGCTGGCCGACGGTGGTCGACAGCCAGGTCTGGACGACGCCGAGCAGCGCGGTGACGGCGGCGACGGCGACCATGCCGCCGACGGCCCAGGCGAGGAGCGGCAGGTCCTGGTGCGGCAGCGCGTCGTCGATGACGAGCCGGACGAGGAAGGGCGTGGCCAGGCCGATGGCCGAGGAGGCGACGATGAGGGCGACGACGACGCCGACCTGCCAGCGGTGGGGGGCGAAGAGGGCGGCGACGCGGCGCAGCGGCACCGGGGAGCGCTCGAGCTGGGCGCGGTCGGCGGGGTCGACGCGGCGGCCGCTGCGGCCCCCGCGCTCGGCGCCGGGGGGCTGGGGGTGCGAGGAGGTGTCGTCCGTGGGGACCACGTCCTTCCGAGGTCGAGTTGGTGAGGTTACCTCACAGTGAGGTAACGCCACACCGACCGCTACCATTCCCCCGTGAGCGACGAGGCGCCCCTGGCCGACCTGCTGATGCGCGCGGCCCGCACGCTGCGGCGGCGGGTGGGCGGCGTGCTGGAGCCGTGGGGCCTGTCCCCCCACCACGCCCGGGCGCTGCGCTCGGTCGGTCGGGCGGACGGGCTGCGGCTCAGCGACCTGGCCGCCGCGC
>NZ_JBZYWI010000249.1:0-1968 GCF_058932755.1 Quadrisphaera sp. DVD1 | reverse complement strand
GTGCCGGCCGCGCGCCAGCACGTCGACCTCGACGAGCGCCGCCCGATCGCCGTCGGCGAGTAGCCGCCCGCTCCTTCCTCGCCCGGGTGCCCGCGGGGCTCGCCGGGCCGGTGATAAGGTTCCGAACGTCCTCGGGGCTGTGGCTCAATTGGTAGAGCACCTCGGTCGCATCGAGGGGGTTAGGGGTTCGAGTCCCCTCAGCTCCACCCGAGACGCGCGAAGGAGGCACCCCTGCGGGTGCCGCCTTCGCGCTGTTCCGCCCCTCGCTCCAGGGGCGTCGGGGGTCAGGCCGGGGTGGACGCCGAGCCGGCCCCGCTGCGGGCGACCTCGGCGCGCACCGCGGGCGCGACCTCGGTGCCGAGCAGCTCGATCGCCCGCAGCACCTCGCGGTGCGGCATCGTGCCGGTGCTCACGTGCAGCATGAAGCGCTGCAGGCCCAGCACCTCCTGGTTGAACAGCAGCTTCTCGGTGACCTCGGCGGGGCTGCCGACGAACAGGGCCCCGCGCAGGGTGCGCCCGGCGTCGAACTGCTCGCGCGAGTACGGCGCCCAGCCCCGCTCGCGCCCGATGGTGTTCATCGCCGCGGCGTAGGCGGGGTAGTGGTCGTCAGCGGCCTTCTGCGAGCTCTCGGCGAGGAAGCCGTGGGAGTGCGTGGCCACCGGCAGGGTCGCCGGGTCGTGGCCCGCCCGGCGAGCGGACTCTCGGTACAGCTCGACCAGCGGCGCGAACCGCTCGGGCATGCCGCCGATGATCGCCACGGCCAGCGGCAGGCCGAGGGTGCCGGCG
Organism: Quadrisphaera sp. DVD1; assembly: GCF_058932755.1. NCBI lineage: Bacteria > Bacillati > Actinomycetota > Actinomycetes > Kineosporiales > Kineosporiaceae > Quadrisphaera > Quadrisphaera sp. DVD1. The sequence goes on along the minus strand of NZ_JBZYWI010000249.1, from coordinate 1,182 downwards.
CGCACGACCGACTGCGGGTTGCCCCCCACGCCGATCCAGACGGGCAGCGGGTCCTGCAGCGGGCGCGGGTAGACCGCGGCGTCGAGCAGCGCGGGGCGGTGCTTCCCCTGCCAGGTCACGCGCTCGGCCTCGCGCAGGCGCAGCAGCAGGTCGAGCTTCTCGGAGAACAGCTCGTCGTAGTCGTCGAGGCTGTAGCCGAAGAGCGGGAACGACTCGATGAACGAGCCGCGCCCGGCGATGATCTCCGCGCGGCCGCCCGAGAGCAGGTCGAGGGTGGCGAAGCCCTGGAACACGCGCACCGGGTCGTCCGAGGAGAGCACCGTGACGGCGCTGGTCAGCCGGATCCGCTTCGTGCGCTCGGCCGCCGCGGCGAGGATCACGGCCGGGGCCGAGGAGACGTAGTCGGCGCGGTGGTGCTCGCCCAGCCCGTAGACGTCCAGGCCCACCTCGTCGGCCAGGGCGATCTCCTCGACCACCTCGCGCATCCGCTGGGCGGGGCTCATCACGGCCCCGGTCCTCGGGTCGGGCGTGATCTCCGCGAAGGAGCTGATGCCGATCTCCACAGCACACCGCTTTCGTCGTTGGTTGATCCTTCAACCATACCGACGAGCGGTGTTCCGGGGGAGGCGCTAGAGCGTCCGGCCGGCCTGGACCGCGCGCAGGGCGTCGTCGACGCCGGCCCGGATCACCTCGTCCATCGACCGGGTGGTGCCCACGACCGCCTGGACGGCCTCCTGCGGCACCTCCTGCACCGGCGCTGCTTCCTGCACGGCCTCGTGCACGGCCTCCTGCACGGCCTCCTGCACCGGCGCCGCCTCCTGAGCGGGAGCTGGAGCGGGGGCCGGAGCCGGGGCCGCAGCCGTCGGGGCCAGGGGGCGCGTCACGTGCCCGACCACCTCCTGGACGGGGGTGACGACGTCGTCCACGACGTCCTCGGCCGGGGTGACGACGTCCTCGACGACGTCCTCGACGACCGCCGGCGGCGCGGGCGGCGCGGGCGGTGCCGGCGGCGCGGGCGGCTCGAGCTGGACGGGTGCCGGCACGGGCGGCGCGGGCGGCAGGTCGGCCCCGACGGGCGCCTGCGCGGGCGGGGCGGCGTCGGCCGGTGCGGCGCCCTCGGGGGCCCAGGGCGCGGCGGGGGGCGGCGCGACGTGCTGGCCGGAGCCCGCGCCGCCCGACGAC
>NZ_JBZYWI010000248.1:0-2021 GCF_058932755.1 Quadrisphaera sp. DVD1 | reverse complement strand
GGCGAGGTGGCGCGGGCGAGCCCGGGGGTGGCCAGGGCGGGGCGCGTGTCGGCCCGGCGCACCACGGCGCCGAGCAGCAGGCTCGCGAGGACCGACACGGCCAGCCAGGAGCCGAGCACGAGCAGCGCACCGGTCATCGATCCGTCCTCCAGGTCGCCAGCGCGGACCGGGTGGACCGCTGGTGGTGACTCTAGGGATTCGTGCGCTCACAGAGCGTGTCTCGAGGGGGGTGTCGCCCGATCGGCCCCCTCGACTGCGGGGGCGTTACCCTGCTCCCCGTGGAGGGTCTCGAGCTGTTCTACACCAGCCTGCTGGCGCTGAGCGCCGTCGTCATCACCTGGTTCTCGGGCTTCGTGGTCTGGCGCCTGTTCAAGGGCCAGCGCTGAGGCCGGCGCCGGACTGCTGAGCGGAGCACGACGTGCCCTTCGAGATCGACGCCTCCCTGCCCGCGTCCCTGGTCCCCCTGTCCTGGCTGGTCGGCCGGTGGGAGGGCGCCGGGGTGCTCGCCTCGCCCGAGGCCGGTGAGACGCAGGTCGGCCAGGAGGTCGAGATCACCCCTGACCCCCGCGGGTTCCTCCACCACCGCTCGCAGGTGTGGCGCCTCGACGCCGACGGCGTGCGGCAGGAGCCGCTCGACACGGAGTCCGGCTACTGGCGCGCCGCGGCCGAGCAGTCCGACCCGCGGCGCCCGGGGGTGGACGTGGAGCTGCTGCTGGCCCACCCCACCGGCGTCGTGGAGGTGTTCGTCGGGCGCACGGCCGGCACGCGCGCCGAGCTCGTGACGGACGCCGTCGTGCGCACCGCGGGCGCCTCCGACTACACCGCCGCGCGGCGCACCTACGGGCAGGTCGAGGGCGACCTGCTGTGGGTGCTGGACGTCGCGTCCTCCACGCAGGAGCTGCACCCCCGCGTCTCCGCCCGGCTCAAGCGCGTCTAGCGCTACCGGCTCGCCGCGCGCGCGGTCGGCAGCGCCGGGGCGCGCGGCACGGGACGGACGGGTGAGGGCGCGAGCCGCGCCCACCCCGTCCCCGTCCACACGTGGGTGGCCTCGGCCAGCCACTCCCCGCACGAGATCATCACGCGTTCGCGCTCCGGCACGGCCGGGTCGAGGTAGAGCTCACCCGGAGTCCGCTCCAGGCCACGCTGCCCAGGCTTCATGCGGTGAGCATCGGCACGGGGCGGCCCCCGGCTGAGGTGCCACGCCGGAGGCTCCCCGGACGGCCCAGCGCGCCGGTACGCTCGGCGGCATGACGCTGGAGTACCGGCCCGGGGGACGGCGACGGCTGGACCAGGTCCTCGACCCCGAGTTCGTCCGCGACCTCGCCGGGCTGGACGAGGCCTCGCTGAGGCAGCGGCGCGACAGCGCGCAGCAGGAGGAGGCCGACCTGTCCTACGTCCGCCGCCTGCTGCAGGGCCGCCTGGACCTGCTCGAGGACGAGCGGGCCCACCGCACCGGCGAGCGCCCGGCGCCCGCCGCCGGTGCGGTGCGCAGCGACGCCGAGCTGGTCGAGGCCCTCTCGCGCATCCTGGCCGACCCCTCGCGCACCACGCGCGGCAGCGGGCGCTTCCTCACCGTCGAGCCCAGCCGGATCGGGGAGCACCGGCGCGAGGCCGAGCTCGCGGCGGCCGACGTGCGCACCAGCGCGCCCTCGCAGCTGGACGACGCCGAGCTGGAGGCCGTCATCGGCCGGCTGCGGGACGTCGAGCGGCGCGCCTCGGCCACCCGCCGCCAGGTGCAGGCGGTCGAGCAGGAGCTCACCGACGAGCTGACCCGGCGCCTGCGCACGGCGTCCGCCTGAGGGACGCCGCGCCCCGTTCGGCCCAGCACCGCGGTGGCGGTGCTGGGGATCGCTGGTCCGGCAGGTAACACTGGGCCCCGTCTCGAGGCCGGCCTGAGGAGGACCCCTGTGAGCAGCACCCCCGCACCCGTCACCACCGAACCCCTCGTGGTCGGCGTGGTGGGCCTGGGCTACCTGGGCGCGGTGCACGCGGCGTGCATGGCCGACCTCGGCCACCGGGTC
>NZ_JBZYWI010000247.1:0-2040 GCF_058932755.1 Quadrisphaera sp. DVD1 | reverse complement strand
GGGGCGCCGTGGACCACCGGGAGGTCGACGACGCGGCCCGCGGTGAGCTGCACCTCGCGCTCGAGCGGGACGGCGTCCGGGAAGGCCGCGGCGTCCAGCTCCAGGCCGACGACGGTGAGCGCGGCGGCGCCGTCGGGCACGCCGAGCTCCACCTGGACCACGCCGAGCTCGACGTCGCGCCGGTGCTGCTCCAGCGCGCCGGTGAGCGCCGGTGCGGGCTCGTCGGGGGTGCCGGCCGAGGAGCACCCCGCCAGCACCAGGACCACGAGCGCGAGCGCCGCCCCGCCTCTCACGGGGCCACGATCCCCGACCGGCGCACGGGAGGGAAGCGCGACGCGAGGCGCGTCAGGCGGTGCGGCGGCGGCGCGCCGGCTTCGCGGGCGCGGCGTCCTCGGCCGGGGCGGCCCCCGCGGGGGTCCTCGCGGCGGCCTTCGCCGGCGCCTTCGCGGCCGTCTTCGCGGGCGCCTTCGCGGCCGTCTTCGCGGGCGCCTTCGCGGGCGCCTTCGCGGCCGTCTTCGCAGCCGTCTTCGCAGGCGCCTTCACGGCGGTGGTCCTCGGGGCCGCCTTCGCGCGGGTCCGCTTCGGGGCTGCCGGCTCCTCGGCGGCTGCCGCCGCGGGCTCGCCGCGGCTGGCGCGGGCCCGCTCGACGCTGCGCTGCAGCGCGCTCAGCAGGTCGACCACCTGCGCGCCGCCGCCCTCGCCCGACTCCGCCTGGGCCGCCGGCGCCTGCACCTGGCCGCTGGAGACCTTGGCCTCGATGAGGGCGTGCACCGCGGCGGTGTAGCCGTCGGTGAACTCGCCGGGGTCGAAGTCGGCCGAGAGCGACTCCACGAGCGAGGAGGCCATCGCGAGCTCCTGCGGGCGCAGGGAGACGTCCTGCCCGAGCACCTCGAAGTCGGGCTCGCGCACCTCGTCGGGCCACAGCACCGTCTGCAGGCAGATGACGTCGCCGCGCACGCGCAGGATCGCCAGCGTCTCGCGCTGGCGCAGCGCCACCTTGACCACCGCCACCCGCGACGTCGCGGTCAGCGCCTCGCGCAGCAGCGCGTACGGCTTGGCGGCGGCCTTGTCGGGCTCCAGGTAGTACGCGGTGTCGAAGAGGATGGGGTCGACCTGCTCGGCCGGCACGAACTCGACGACGTCGATCTCGCGGCCGGTGGCCAGCGGCAGGTCGGCCAGGTCGGAGTCGGTGAGGACGACGAGCTCGCCGTCGGCCGTCTCGTAGCCCTTGGCGATCTCGCCGTAGGGCACGACCTCGCCGTCCACGCTGCACACGCGGGAGTACTTCACGCGGCCGCCGTCGGCGGCGTGCACCTGGTGGAACCGGACGTCGTTGCGCCCCGTGGCGGCGTAGACCCGGACCGGCACGTTGACCAGGCCGAAGGACACCGCACCCTTCCAGATCGCCCTCATGCGAGGAGCGTGGCGCCGATCCCGTGCGTGGCGCCACCCATCCTGGGCCGTCCGGGGGACGAACCTGGGGGTATGAACGCTGTGGACGCACCGCGCCGTCGCTCTGCGCGCACCCGGCGCGGCCTCGCCGCGCTGGCCGGGCTGGTCGCCGCGGCGCTGACCCTGGGCACCGCCGAGCTCGCGGCCGCGCTCGTGCGGACGTCGTCCTCGCCCCTGCTGGCGATCGGCTCGGCGTTCGTCGACCGCGTGCCGCTGTGGCTCAAGGACTTCGCGATCCGCACCTTCGGCAGCAACGACAAGGCGGTGCTGCTGGCCTCGATGGCCGTCGTCGTGGCGCTGCTGGCGGCGCTGGCCGGCGTCCTGGAGCTGGCCCGCCGCCGCGCGGGCGTCGCGCTCGTCGTGGTGCTGGGCCTGGTCTCGCTCGCCGCCACGGTCACCCGGGCGAGCGCCGGCCCGCTGGACGTCGTCCCCACCCTCGTCGGCTTCGGCCTCGGCGTGCTGGGGCTGCGGGCCATGGTCGACCGGCTGCGCCCGTCGCCCGTCCCGAGCGCCGACGGCTCGGGCCGGCGCTCGTTCCTCACCCTCGCCGCGGCCACCACCGGCATCGCCGTGGTCGCCGGGGTGGCC
>NZ_JBZYWI010000246.1:0-2065 GCF_058932755.1 Quadrisphaera sp. DVD1 | reverse complement strand
CTGCGCGGCCTGGTCCCGGCCGGCGCGCCGTGAGCGGGCTCCTCGACGCCACCCGCGCCGCGCTCGCCGCGGGGCTGGACGCCGCCTCCCTGCCGGTCCTCGCGTACTTCCTCGCCATCAACACCAGCTACCTGCTGCTCATCGCCGTGGCGGCCGTGGAGCTGGCCGGCCACGTGCGCCGGGCGCCCTACGCCGGCCAGGAGGACTCCTACGCCTCCCCGATGACCCTGCCGGTCTCGGTGCTGGTGCCCGCCTTCAACGAGGCGGCGGGCATCGTCTCCTCCGTGGGGGCGCTGCTCGCGCTGCGCTACCCCGTGCACGAGGTGGTCGTCGTCGACGACGGCTCCACCGACGCCACCTTCGAGCGCCTGCGCGCGGCGCACGACCTCGTCGAGGTGCCGCGGGTCGTCGCGCGCGAGGTCCCGGCCCGCGGCCGGGTGCTCTCCGTGCACGTGCCGCGCGACGGCCGCACCCCGCTGGTGGTGGTGCGCAAGGAGAACTCCGGGCGCTCCGACGCCCTCAACGTGGGCATCAACGCGGCCCGCCACGACCTCGTGTGCTTCGTCGACGCCGACTCGATCCTCGACCCCGACGCCCTCCTGAGCGTGGCGGGGCCGTTCGCCGACGACCCCGACCGCGTGGTGGCCACCGGCGGCGCCGTGCGCGCCGTCAACGGCTGCCGCGTGGTGGCCGGCCGCGTCGTCGAGACCCGGATGCCGACCGGCTGGCTGGCCCGGGTGCAGGTCGTGGAGTACCTGAGGGCGTTCATGCTGGGCCGCACCGGGTGGTCGCGGATCGGGGCGCTGGTGCTCATCTCCGGCGCCTTCGGGCTGTACCGGCGCGACGTGCTCGTGGAGGTCGGCGGGCTCGACCCCGACTGCATCGGCGAGGACCTCGAGCTGTGCGTGCGGGTGCACCGGGCCATGCGCGACCAGGGCCGGGACTACCGCGTCGTCTTCGTCGCCGAGCCCGTCTCCTGGACCGAGGTGCCCGCCACCCGCGCGGTGCTGGCCAGCCAGCGCCGGCGCTGGCACCGGGGCCTGTGGGAGGTGCTCGTGCGCCACCGCGACATGATCGGCAACCCCCGCTACGGGCGGATCGGCCTGGTGGCCCTGCCCTACTACGTCGTCTTCGAGCTGGCCGCGCCGCTGCTGGAGGTCGTCGGCCTGCTGCTCGTGCCGCTGGGCCTGGCCCTCGGCGTCGTCGACGCCGGCTACGCCCTGGCCTTCCTCCTCGTCTCCTGCGCCTACGCCGTCTTCGTCTCGGTGGCGGCGCTGGCCGTGGAGGAGTTCTCCTTCCACCGCTACGGGCGCTGGCGCGACCTGGGGGTCGCCATGCTCGTCACCGTGGTCGAGAACCTCGGCTACCGGCAGCTCACCGCCGTCTGGCGGGTGCAGGGCCTGTGGGCCGCGCTGCGCCGGCGCGAGCAGGTGTGGGGCGTGATGACCCGCGCCGGCTTCGCCGAGGAGGCGCTGCTGCCCGCTCCCGCGGCGCCCGCGCTGCTCGTGGCCCCCGCGGCGCAGGTGGCGGTGGAGGTCCCGTGACGCGCCTCGCCGACCGGTCCGTCTCGCGCCGGCTGACCGCCGCCTTCGCCCTCCTCGTCGGGCTGCTGCTCGTCGTCGGCCTCAGCGGGGTCACCGGGCTCGTCGTCGCCGGGCGCCACCAGGACCGCGAGCACCGCCTCGAGCGCCTGGAGGCGGCCAACACCGAGCTGCTCCTGGCCATGACGAACGCCGAGACCGGCGTCCGCGGCTACCGCCTGGCCCGCGACCGCAGCTTCCTCGACCCGTACCGCACCGGGCGGGCGGCCTTCCCCCAGCACCTGCGCGAGGCCCGGGCGGCCGCGCGCACCGGCGCCGAGCGCGACCTCGTCCGCCAGCAGGAGCTCGTGGCGCAGCGCTGGCTCTCGATGTACGCCGGGCCGGTCGCGGCGATGGCGCCGGACGAGGTGGTCGTCTCCCCGGAGATGACCCTCGTCAACAAGGAGGTCTTCGACGAGCTCCGCGCGATCAACGCCGAGCTCGACGTGCTGGCGAGCAGCGGCAGCGCCCAGGCGATGGCCGAC
>NZ_JBZYWI010000245.1:0-2251 GCF_058932755.1 Quadrisphaera sp. DVD1 | reverse complement strand
GCCAGGGCGCCGAGCAGGCCGAGGACGACGGCGGCGCCGGCCCCCAGCACCGCGTAGGCAAGGGTGACCAGGGCGGCTCCGGCCACCTCGGCCAGGTAGGGCGCGGACAGGTCCGGCGCGGCCGCGGCGCGGACGAACCGGCTCGCCACGCGCCAGCCGCCGGGGTTGAGGGCCGAGCCGTCGAGCAGGCCGGCCCCGGCGAGGGACCAGGCGAGCGCGGCGGCCAGGGCCAGGCCCCAGCCGCGGCGCGCCGTCCTGGCGCTCGTCCCCGCACTCGTCCCGGCGCTCACCCCGGCGTCCCCGCGTACAGGCGCCGCAGGTGCTCCTCCCCCACCTGGGGGGCGGGCAGGTCGAACGCGACCCTGCCCTCCCGCAGGCCGACGAGGCGGTCGCACCAGCGCCGGGCGAGGTCGGCGTCGTGCAGGCTGGCGACGAGGGTGGGGACGCCGGTGGCGGTGGGTGCGAGGACGACCGTGGCCAGCAGCCGCAGCACCTCCTCGGACAGCGCCGGGTCGAGGGCGGAGACCGGCTCGTCGGCGAGGACGAGGTCGGGCTCCTGCGCCAGCACCCGGGCCAGGGCCACGCGCTGCTGCTGACCGCCGGAGAGGGTGTCGGTGCGGTCGCGCAGGCGGTCGGCCAGCCCGACCGCAGCGAGCGCCGCGCGGGCCCGCTCCACCTCCTGCGGGCGCACCAGCGACCACAGCGCCCGGGCCGTGGACCACTGCCCCAGCCGCCCGGCGGTGACGTTGTGCACCACCTGCAGCGGGCCGACGAGCTCCAGCCGCTGGTGCACGGCCCCGATCCGGGCCTGCAGCCGCGCCAGGTCGGCGCCGCGGGCCCGGGCCAGGTCGGCACCGAGCACCTCCACGGCACCGGAGGTGGCGGGCACCAGGCCGTTGAGCAGGCCGAGGAGCGTGGACTTCCCGGCCCCGGAGGGCCCGACCAGGCCCACCCGCTCCCCCGGGGCCACGGTGAGGGAGACGCCGTCCAGCGCCGTGCGACGGCCGTACCGCACGACGACGTCGCGCAGCACCACCGCCTCCGGCGCGGGGCCCGGCCGCGCCGCGGCGCTCACCCGCCGGAGACGAGGCCCAGGCGGCGCCCGGTCTCCTCGATGTCGCGGTAGGCCGCCGCCGTGGTCGGCTGGAACGCGCCCGCGCCGAACAGGTCCAGCAGCGCGGCCTGCTCGGGGTCGTCGGCGGACAGGGAGGTGAAGGCCTCGGTGACCCGCTCGGGCAGGTCGGCGCCGAGGTCCTCGACGGCGGAGGGGCCGAGCAGCCAGTGGTAGTCGGCGAACGCGGGGCTGCGCCAGAGCACCTGCACGGCGGCGGTGTCGACGTCGCCCGCGGCGAGGCGGCTCTGCCACACCTGCTCGTTGAGCGCGCCCGCGGCGTAGCTGCCGGACTCCACGAGGTCGATCGTCTTGTCGTGCGAGCCGGAGAAGCCCGGGAGCCCGTCGAGGTCCTCCTCCGGGTCCACCCCCGCCTCGAGGAGGAACGAGGCAGGCATGAGGTACCCGGACGTGGAGGACTCCGAGCCGAAGGTGAACGTGGTGCCGGCCAGCTCGGCCAGGCCCTCGGCGTCCTGCACGGGGGCGAGCCCGGTGCCGGTGCCGGCGATGAAGACGCTGTGGAAGTCGTCGTCGATGTCGCGCTGCACGAGCGGCCGGGCACCGGGCGTCTGCAGGCGGGCCTGGACGCCGGTCAGGCCGCCGAACCACACCAGGTCCAGGTCACCGGTGCGGAACTGGTTCACCGCCGCTGCGTAGTCGGTCACCGGGCGGTACTCCACGTCCAGCCCGAGCTCCTCGGACAGGTAGGAGGCGGTGGCGCCGTAGATCTCCTGCAGGCGGTCGGTGTCCTGGTCGGGGATCGCGCCGATGACGAGCGGCCGGTCGGCCGGAGCCTCGCCGGGGGCGGCGTCCGCGCTGCAGGCGGCGCTCGCCAGGGCCAGCGCTGCGGCACCGAGGCCGGCGAGCGCGCGGGAGGGGCGGGGAGTGCGGGAGGTGCGCGAGGCGCCGGAGACCCCGGCGCGCGAGCGGAGGTTCATGAGAACCCCCCGCTCCAGCGCCGGGCCGTCAGGGCAGGGGACACGGGGAGCTCCTCGGTCGGGGGGGCGGGCGCTCGCCACTCTGCCCGAGCCGCGCCGCCCCGCCACCCGGCCGTGCCACCCCGCCGTGCCACCCCGCCGTGCCACCCCGCCGTGCCACCGGCACGCGCAGCCGGGTCAGCCCGGGGCGACCTCGCGCTGC
>NZ_JBZYWI010000244.1:0-2251 GCF_058932755.1 Quadrisphaera sp. DVD1 | reverse complement strand
GCTCGGCACCCTCTCAGCGGGGCCTCGCACGAGCGGGACCGTACCGGGTCGGGGCGTCCCCGCCCAGGGCGCCCGCACACCGCCGCAGACCGCGCCGGAGTGGGCCTCGCCGCGGTGCCTGCCTACAGTGGAGCCCATGCTCGTCGCCTTCTCCGTCGCCCCCAGCGGTACCGGCGACTCGGTCGCCGCCGCGGTCGCCGACGCCGTCCGGGTCGTGCGCGCCAGCGGTCTGCCGCACCGCACCGACGCGATGTTCACCACGATCGAGGGCGAGTGGGAGGAGTGCCTGGACGTCGTCCGGCGCGCCTGCGAGGCGGTCGGGCAGCACGGCGAGAGGGTCTCCCTCGTGCTCAAGGCCGACATCCGCCCCGGGCGCACCGGGGAGATGCAGGCCAAGCTCGACCGGCTCGAGGCCGCCGTGGAGCGCGCCGAGGGCGAGCCGGGGCGCGGGCAGTGACCCGGCCCGCGCTGCGCCGGGCGGGGGCGGTGCTGGCGGTCCTCGGCCTCGTGGCCGTGCTGGTCGCCGTCGCCGTGATGACGGTCGCCCGCCCGACCACCGCGGTGAGCGCCACCGCGCCCGCTCCCAGCGCCGCACCCGTGGTGGTCACCGCACCCGGCCTGCTGGAGAGCCGTCCCGGGCCGGTGCGGGTCAGCGCCCGCGGCGAGGGGCCGGTGCGCCTCGCCGTCGGCCGCGAGGACGACGTCACGGCCTGGGTCGGCGCTGCGGCGCACACGACCGTCACCCGGCTCACCTCGGCCACCGAGGTGGCCGTCTCGACCACCGAGGGCGAGCCCACCACGCCGGACCCCGCGGGCTCGGACCTGTGGGTGGCGCAGGACGCCGGCGACGGCAGCGCCTCCCTGGAGTACGACCCCGAGCCGGGCGCCTGGCTGCTCCTGGCGGCCGGCGACGGCAGCACCCCCGCTCCCGCCCTGACCCTCACCTGGGACGAGCCGACGACGCCGGGGTGGGCGCTGCCGCTGCTGGTCCTCGGCGCCGCGGCCCTGGTCCTGGGAGCCCTGCCGCTGCTCCTGGCCCGCTACGGCGACCGGGCCGCGCGGCTGGCCGAGCGCGTGCCCGCTCCCTCCCGTCCCACCTCGCGCACTCCCGGGAAGAGCTGATGAGGACCACCACCGCCCGCCGCGTCGCCGCTGCGGCCCTGCTCCTGGGGGTCGGCGCCGGCCTGACCGGCTGCTCCACGCCCGTGCCCGAGCCGCGGCCGCAGCCGCAGGCCGACCCGCTGCCGGCGCTGGAGGACGCGCAGGTCGACCGGGTGCTCACCGGGCTCGAGGAGGCAGTGGAGGCCGGCGACGCCGCGCAGGACGCCGCCGCGCTGGCCCCGCGCCTGCAGGGGGCGGCCCTGTCGCTGCGCCAGGCCGGCTACACCGTGCGCACCGCCGTGCCGACCGCGCCCGAGCCCGCCGCGCTCGGCGGTGAGGCGCTCCTCGAGGCCGTGCCGCCGGCGGGGGAGTGGCCGCGCTGGTTCCTCGCGGTGACCCGCGCCTCGGAGACCGACGTCCCGCAGGTCTCGGTCCTCGCGCAGGGCGCCGCGCGCGACCCCTACCGGCTGACCGCCGCGGCGACCCTGCTGCCGGGCACCACGCTGCCGGAGCTGGACACCGAGGACGAGCTGGCGGTGCCCGTGCCTGCCGACTCCGCCGAGGGGCTCGTGATGACCCCGGCGGACGCCGTGGCCCGCTACGCCGACGTGCTGACCGCCGGGGGCCAGAGCCAGTGGGCCGCCACCACGGCCGACGACATCTTCCGCCAGCAGGTGCTGGCGGAGGCCGACGCAGAGCGCACGGCGGTGGGCCAGTACTACGGCTACGCCACCTCCCACGCCCCCCGGGCCGGTGAGGTGTGGTCGCTGCGCACCGCGGACGGCGGCGCGCTCGTGGTCGGGGTGCTGGACGGCTCGCGCACCTTCACGCCGAACGCACCGGGGATCCGGCAGGTGCTGCCGCCGGAGGTCGCGGCGCTGGCCGGGCGCCCCGACGCCGCCGGCTCCACGGTGCGCACCGCCGAGGTCCTCGTCCTCGCCGTGCCGCCGGAGGGCAGCACCGAGCCGCTGCGGCTCCTGGCCGGCAACCGCGGCGTCGTCGCGGTCGAGGTGCGCTGACCGGTGCGCTGACCGGCGCCCTGACCGGCGTCCGGACCGGGCTGGCGCCCCCCTCGGCGGGGTGCGCGAAGATGGAGCCATGAGCACTCCTGCCTCCCCCGCGGGCCGCCCCGGCCCGCGGCTCGACCTGC
>NZ_JBZYWI010000243.1:0-2316 GCF_058932755.1 Quadrisphaera sp. DVD1 | reverse complement strand
GTCGGGGACGACGGCGCCGACGTCGTGGTGGGCTTGGGCGGCTACGTGGCCACCCCGGCGTACCTGGCCGCGCGGCGCCTGGGCGTGCCGGTGGTCGTGCACGAGCAGAACGCCCGCCCGGGGCTGGCCAACCGGCTCGGCGCCCGGCTGACCCGCCACGTGGCGGTCACCTTCCCCGGCACCCCGCTGCCCCGGGCCGTCGTCACCGGGATGCCCATGCGCCCGCAGGTGACCGGCCTCGACCGCGCCGCCCAGCGCGCGGCGGCGGCCGCCCACTTCGACCTCGACCCCGCCGCGACGACGCTGCTCGTCTTCGGCGGCTCCCTCGGCGCGCAGCGGCTCAACACGGCCCTGGAGGCCGCCGCCGCCGACCTGCTGGCGCCCGGGCCGGGCGGTGCGCGGGTGCAGGTGCTGCACCTGACCGGCGCCGGCAAGCCGGTGCGCCCGCAGGGCCTGCCGGACGGCGCGGTCTACCGCGTGCTGGAGTTCACCGACCGGATGGACCTCGCCTACGCCGCGGCGGACCTGGCGCTGTGCCGGGCCGGCGCGGGCACCGTGTGCGAACTGTCCGCCGTCGGCCTGCCCGCGGTCTACGTGCCGCTGCCGGTGGGCAACGGCGAGCAGCGGCTCAACGCCGCCGGCGTGGTCGCCGCCGGGGGAGGGGTGCTCGTGGAGGACGCCGAGGTCACCGCGGAGTGGGTGCGCGGCCCCCTGCGCGCGCTGCTCGCCGACCCCGCGCGCCTGGACGCGATGGCGCTGGCCGCGGCCGGCACCGGAGTCCGGGACGGCGACGAGCGGCTGGCCGACCTCGTGCTGCGGGCCGCCGCGGGCCCGGCCCCGGCGCGCCGGGGCGGTGCCGCATGAGCCCCCGCTTCGACCTGTCGGCCCCCGTCCCCGCCCTCGAGGAGCTCGGGGCCGTGCACTTCGTCGGCGTCGGCGGCGTCGGCATGTCCGGCATCGCGCGGGTGATGCTGGCCCGCGGCGTGGCGGTCAGCGGCAGCGACGCCAAGGACGTCCCGGTGATGGCGGCCCTGCGCGCCCTCGGCGGCCGGGTGGAGGTGGGGTTCGACCCCGCCCGCCTGGAGGGCGTGAGCACCGTGGTGGCCGGCTCGGCGATCCGCGACAGCAACCCCGAGCTGGTCGCCGCGCGGGCGGCGGGCCTGCGGGTGCTGCACCGCTCCCAGGCGCTCCAGGCGGTCATGCACGGACGCCGGGTGGTCGCCGTCGCCGGCACCAACGGCAAGACCACGACCACCTCGATGCTCACCGTGGTGCTCCAGCACGCGCAGTGGGACCCCTCCTTCGCCGTCGGCGGCGAGCTCGTCGGCGCCGGGACCAACGCCCACGCCGGCAGCGGCGACGTCTTCGTGGCCGAGGCGGACGAGTCCGACTCCTCGTTCCTCGTCTACTCCCCGCAGGTCGCGGTGGTGACCAACGTGCAGCCCGACCACCTCGACCACTACGGCACGGTCGACGCGCTCGAGGCGGCCTTCGAGGCCTTCGCGGCGCGGATCGAGCCCGGCGGCACCCTCGTGGCCTGCGCCGACGACCGCGGCTCGGCGGCCCTGGCCGCGCGCGTGCGCGCCGCGGGGGGCCGCGTGGTCACCTTCGGCGAGTCGCTCGACGCCGACGTGCGGGTCGACCGGCCCACCGCGGCGGCCGGGCGCATCGCCTTCACGCTGCACAGCGCGGCCGGTGAGCACCGGGTGCGCCTGCGGGTGCCCGGCTGGCACAACGTGCTGGACGCCGCCGCCGCGCACTGCGCCGCCGTCGCCCTCGGCGTCCCCGACGACCTGGCCCGCGAGGGCCTCGAGGGCTTCACCGGCACGCGCCGCCGCTTCGAGGCGCGCGGGGAGTCGCGGGGCGTGCGCGTCTTCGACGACTACGCCCACAACCCGGCCAAGGTCGCCGCTGCGGTGGCGACCGGCCGCGAGGTGGCCGGGGACGGCCGGCTGCTCGTCGTCTTCCAGCCGCACCTGTACAGCCGCACCATGGACTTCGCCGAGGAGTTCGCCCGCGCGCTGTCCGGGGCGGACCAGGTGCTCGTCATGGACGTCTACGCCGCCCGGGAGGACCCGGTGCCCGGCGTGACCGGCGCGCTGGTCGCCGACCGCGTGGCCCTGCCCCCGGGCCAGGTGGCGTACCTGCCGTCGTGGTCGGCGGTGGCCCCCGAGGTCGCCGCGCGGGTCCGCCGGGGCGACCTCGTGCTCACGGTGGGCGCCGGTGACGTGACCATGGTGGCCGGCGAGGTGCTGTCCCTCCTGGCGGAGCCCCAGGCCGACCCGGAGGCGGTGCCCGCACCCGTCCCCGGAGCGG
>NZ_JBZYWI010000242.1:0-2411 GCF_058932755.1 Quadrisphaera sp. DVD1 | reverse complement strand
GGCGCCGTCGCCGCCGACGTAGGTGATGCCGGTGATCGCCGCCCCCGGCGGGTCGACGCCCAGGCGCTGGACGGCCGCCAGCGCCCCGGGCATCAGCCCCTCGCCGCAGGCCTTGTCGACCGGGCCGTCCCGGGGCTCGACGAGGACGACGTCGAGGCCCGCGGCGGCCGCCTCGATCGCGGCGGCCAGGCCGACCGGCCCGCCGCCGACGACCGCGAGGTCCCTCACGAGCGGGGCGCCACCAGCGCGCGCAGCGCGGCCTCCTCGGCCGGGATGCGGTAGCGCAGCAGCAGCACCGCGTTGAGCGCGGTGAAGACCACGGCGGTGACCCAGGCGGTGTGCACCAGCGGCAGGGCCAGGCCCTCCGCGGCCACGACGACGTAGTTCGGGTGGCGCAGCCAGCGGTAGGGCCCACCGGTGACGCGCGGCATGCCCGGCACCACGACGACCCGGGTGTTCCACTGCCGGCCCAGCTCGACCATGCACCACAGGCGCACGACCTGGGTGACCACGAGCACCGCGAGCATGCTCCAGCCGAGCACCGGCACGAACGGGCGGTCGGCGACGACCACCTCGGCCAGCGCGCCGAGGAGCAGGCCGGTGTGCAGGGCGGCCATCGCCGGGAAGTGGCCCTGGCCCTCCTCGAAGCCCCCTCGCTCCAGCGCCCACCGGCGGTTGGACGCCGAGACCACGAGCTCGACCCCGCGCCACAGCGCGACCGCTCCGAGCAGGACGGCGTACCAGGTGACGCTGCTCATCGGTGCGCCCTCACCACTCCAGGAGGACGAGCTCGGCGCAGAACCCCGGGCCCATCGCGAGCATCACGCCGCGCTCGCCCGCGGCGGGCGGCTCCTCCAGGTGCGCGGCGAGCACGTGCAGCACCGACGACGACGAGAGGTTGCCGCGCTCGGCGAGCGAGGCCCACGAGCGGTCCAGGGCGCCGTCGGGGAGGTCGAGGGCGCGCTGGACGGCGTCGAGCACCTTGGGCCCACCGGGGTGGGCCAGCCAGCGCGCGACGTCGGCGCTGTCGAGGTCGGCCGAGGCCAGGAAGCCCTTGACGTCGTCGGCCAGGTGCGCCTCGACGACGTCGGCCACTGACGCCGAGAGCACGATCTTGAAGCCGGTGCCGCCGACGTCCCAGCCCATCACCCCGGAGGTGTCGGGGTAGAAGCGGCTGCGGGTGGACACCACGCGCGGTCCGTCCAGGCCCAGGGCCGCGGCGCGCCGCTCCCCCACGAGGACGACGGCCGCCGCGCCGTCGCCGAAGAGCCCGGAGGCGACGAGGTTGGCGGTGGAGGTGTCGTCGCGCTGCACCGTCAGGGAGCACAGCTCCACGCTGAGCAGCACCGCGACGTCGTCCGGGTGGCCCTCGAGGTGGTCGTGGAGCCGGGCCAGGCCCGCGACGCCGGCCACGCACCCCAGCCCGAACACGGGGATCCGCTTGACGTCGGGGCGCAGGCCCAGCGGCCCGACCAGCCGGGCGTCCAGCGACGGAGCGGCCACGCCGGTCACGGTCGTGGACAGGACGACGTCGACGTCGGTGGGCGCGAGCCCGACCTGCTCCAGCGCCGTGCGCACCGCCCGCTCGCCGAGCTCGACGCCGACCCTCAGGAACGCGTCGTTCGCCGCCGTGAACCCGTCCAGCGCGGCGTACTCCTCCACCGGGAGGGCGAGGCTGCGGGTGCTGACGCCGCTGTTGCGGTGCAGGCGCTGCATGAGGGCCCGCCGGTCCGGGGCCAGGCCGCCGACCGGGGAGACCAGGTCGAGGAGCATCGCGGTGATCTGCTCCTGCGGGTAGGAGCGCTCGGGCACCACGGGAGCGACCGAGACCAGGCGGCTCACCTGGTGCCCCCGGGAGCGCGGGCGACGACGTCGTGGCGGGGCACGTGCGCATCCTGACCCCTGGGGGCGCCCCGCGGCGACCCGGGTGGCCGGTCGGAGCCGGTCCGCGTCCCGGTCCGCGTCCCGGTCCGCGTCCCGGTCGGCGTCCCGGTCAGCCCAGGCCGCACCGGTCCAGGAGCACGGCGGTCGCCGGGGCGCGCTGGTCCTGCGGCACCCACTGGAGCACCGGCACCACCTCCGCGCCGTCCAGGGCGACCGCGAGGACGGGGGCGAAGCCCCGCTTGTCCTCCGCGACGGCGTGCGGGTCGCACCGCGCCGGCTCCCAGCGCACCACGACGTCGCGCGACTCCCCCGGCCCGAGCTCCACCGGCAGCGCGGCGGGGTCGGCGAGGCGCAGCGAGAACAGCGGGGTGGGAGCGAGGGACTCCACCCTCGCGCGGTGCCCGGGGGCGACGGGGCCGAGGTGGAGCACGGCCTCGGCCGCGGGGCCGCCCTCGGTCGACGTCGTGCGCCAGGTCGGGTCCCACGCCGCGGGCAGCGCGGCGGCGACCGCCTCGGCCTGGCACACC
>NZ_JBZYWI010000241.1:0-2509 GCF_058932755.1 Quadrisphaera sp. DVD1 | reverse complement strand
ACCGCGGGACGCGGTGCTGCGGGGCGCGCGGAGGCGGAGGACCCGCTCCCGTCGGAGGGGTACTCGGACTTCAGCTTGCGAACGACCGGCGGCTCGATGGTCGAGCTGGCCGACCGGACGAACTCGCCCATCTCGGTGAGCTTGGCCATGAGGACCTTGCTCTCGACGCCGAGGTCCTTGGCGAGCTCGTATACCCGGACTTTTGCCACTTCTCTCCTGTCTCGGTCCGGGCGAGGCAGGCTCGGACCGTCGTCAGTGCTGGGGGGTGTTCATCGCTGGGAGCTCATCGGGTGCCCATCAGATGCTGACCCGCTTCCGGTGCTCGTCGACGGTGGATGTGGTGCTGGTGGAGCGGGGGTGCTGGCGGTGCTCAGCTGCTGCAGGTGCGACCGCACGGCGGCGACCTCGAGCGGGCCCTGCTGACGCAGAGCGCGCGGGAAGGCGCGCCGCCGCTCGGCGAGGTCCAGGCAGGTCGGGTCGGGATGCACCCAGGCACCTCGCCCCGGCCGCCGTGCCCGAGGGTCCGGGAGGAGCGACCAGACGCCGTCCTCCTGGGCCGCGACCACGCGCAGCAGCTGTGACCGCCCGGCCCGCCGGCGGCACCCGACGCACGTCCGCTGCGGTTCGGCGCGACTCTCGCGAGGTGCGTCGTCCAGCTGCGGTGGTGCGGAAGGGGGTCGCCGAGCGCTCCGCCCGGTCTCCACCAGTCTAGCGCTCCCGGGCGTGCGGCGTGTTCCCGCTGGGGCGCCCGGATCCGCTGGAGCCCTCAGCGCCCTGCGAGCCGTCGGCGCCCTCGGTGTCGGAGTGGATGTCGATGCGCCAGCCGGTGAGGCGCGCGGCCAGGCGGGCGTTCTGCCCCTCCTTGCCGATCGCCAGCGAGAGCTGGAAGTCGGGGACGACGACCCGGGCCGCGCGCGCCTCGGCGTCCACCACCGCCACGGAGGTGACCCGGGCCGGCGAGAGCGCGTTGCCGACGAAGGTCGCCGGGTCGTCGCTGTGGTCGATGATGTCGATCTTCTCGCCCTGCAGCTCGGTCATCACCGCGCGCACCCGGGCGCCCATCGGGCCGATGCAGGCGCCCTTGGGGTTGACCCCGGGCACCCGGGAGCGCACCGCCATCTTCGTGCGGTGGCCCGACTCGCGGGCGATCGCGGTGATCTCGACGCTGCCGTCGGCGACCTCGGGCACCTCGAGGGCGAACAGCGACCGCACGAGGTCGGGGTGGGTGCGCGAGACGGTGATCGACGGGCCTCGGGGGCCTCGGCGGACCGAGAGCACGAACGCCCGCAGCCGCGTGCCGTGGGTGTAGTCCTCCCCCGGCACCTGCTCGGCGGGCGGCAGGACGGCCTCGACGTCGCCGAGGTCGAGGTGGACCATCCGGCGGTCGGCGGCCTGCTGCACGACCCCGCTGACGATGTCGCCCTCGCGGCCGGCGAAGGCGCCGAGGACCTTCTCGTCCTCCAGCTCGCGCAGGCGCTGCATGATCACCTGGCGGACGGTGGTGGCGGCGACGCGGCCGAACCCGGACGGCGTCGCGTCCCACTCGCGCACGGCGCCGCTCTCGGCGTCGGTCTCGGTGGCCCAGACGACCACGCGTCCGGTCTTGCGCTCCACCTCCACGCGCGCGCGGGCCTCGTGGCCCTCCGTGCGCTGGTAGGCCAGCAGCATGGCGTGCTCGACGGCGGCCACGAGGACGTCGAAGGGCACCTCGCGCTCGCGCTCGATCATCCGCAGCGCGGCCAGGTCGATGTCCACCTCAGCCCTCCCCGTCCTCGTCGTCGAGCTCGTCGTCGCCAGCAGCGTCGAGCCCGTCCTCGTCGTCGTCCTCGTCCGCGGCGTCGTCGGCGTCGTCCTCTGCCGCGCCCGGCCGGGAGAACTCCACCTGCACCCGCCCGGTACCCAGGTCCGCCCAGGCCACCGCGCGAGCGGCGCCGTCGACGTCGAGCACCACGCCGTCGTCGTCCACGGCCACCACGCGCCCGGTCACCTCGGTGCCGGCGACCGCCACCGCCACGAGGCGGGTGCGCGCGCGCGACCAGTGCCGCCGCTCGCTCAGGGGGCGGTCCACGCCCGGCGTGGACACCTCCAGGACGTACGGGGCGCCGCCGAGGACGCGGTCGTCCGCGTCCAGCGCGGCGGCCACCGCGCGGGAGACCACCGCCACCTGGTCGAGGTCGAGGCTGCCGAGGGCGTCGTCGGGCAGGTCGACGACCACGCGGACCACGCGCCGCTTGCCGGCGGGGGCGACGGTGACGCCCTCGAGGACGAGACCGGAGGCGGCCACGGCAGGCTCGACCACCTCGTGCACGCGGTCGTTGGGGGACACCGGGGCTCCTGGTTCTACGGGGTCTGGCGGGAGGGCGAGGGAGGGGGCCGCGACACCGGCCCGCCTGCGGACCGCTCGCGGTCGGGCGCCTCGAGGACGCCCGTGCTGGTCCTGAGCCTACCGAGCCGACGCGCCGCCCCAGAACGGCGGTCAGCCCGCCCCGGCGGCCGGGGCGTGCGAGGA
>NZ_JBZYWI010000240.1:0-2528 GCF_058932755.1 Quadrisphaera sp. DVD1 | reverse complement strand
GGTGCCCTCAGGCGGCTCGTCCGGCTCGTCCAGCGCCGGTCGCGTCGCGCTGGAGTGGGCTCGCTCGCAGATCGGCAAGCCCTACGTGTGGGGCGGCAGCGGTCCCGACGGCTTCGACTGCTCGGGCCTGACCTCCCAGGCCTGGCGCGCGGCAGGGGTGTCCCTGCCGCGCACCTCGCGCGACCAGTACCGCCGGGTGCAGAAGATCAGCTACGACCAGCTGCGGCCCGGGGACCTCGTCTTCTACGGCGACGACCCCGACGACGCGGCCTCGATCACGCACGTGGCGATCTACGCCGGGGGGCAGCGGATGGTGGAGGCCCCGCAGACCGGCCTGGACGTGCGCGAGACGGCGCTGCGCATGAACCGGTCGATGACCTGGGCCGGTCGCCCCTGAGCCGTTCCGCCCCGGGGCGACGCCCCAGGGCGGAGCGCCTCAGACGTGACCGCCGTGGTCCGCCAGGCGCTGGTAGGAGTTGTGGATCTCGGCCTCGGCCTCCTCGCGGCCGACCCAGTGCGCGCCCTCGACGGACTTGCCCGGCTCGAGGTCCTTGTAGGTCTCGAAGAAGTGCTGGATCTCCAGGCGGTGGAACTCGCCGATGTCGGGAAGGTCCTTCAGGTGCGCCATCCGCGGGTCGTCGGAGGGGATGCACATGACCTTGTCGTCGCCGCCGGCCTCGTCGCGCATGTGGAACATGCCGATCGCGCGGCAGCGCACGACGCACCCGGGGAACGTGGGCTCCTCCAGCAGCACCAGCGCGTCCAGGGGGTCGCCGTCCTCGCCGAGGGTGCCCTCGATGAAGCCGTAGTCGGCCGGGTAGCGCGTCGCGGTGAACAGCATCCGGTCCAGGCGGATGCGCCCGGTCTCGTGGTCCACCTCGTACTTGTTGCGCGACCCCCGCGGGATCTCGATCGTGACGTCGAACTCCACCGTGCCTCCTCCTGCGTGGCTCCGCCGACCTGACCTGCGGCTGCGCCTCCGGCGGCTAGTGTCCCGCACGACGGCAGCGCAGCACGAGGAGGCCCGTGGCGACGTCACGCAGGAGCGAGCGCCGCACCCGCCGAGCGCTGCGGCGCGCCGGTGCGGTGGCGGTGGCCCTCGTGCTCGCCGCCGGGTACGCGGCGGCCGACGCGGCCGACGCCGTCCCGGGGGTGCTCACCACCGCGCCCGCGCCGGTCGCCCCCGAGCTGCCCGACGCGCCGGGCGCCCTGGCCGACCCCGCGCCCGAGCCCGCCCTGCCGGCGCTCGACCCCGCCGCGCCGGCTCCCGACCCCGCCGTCCTGGCCGCCGCCGTCGGGCCGCTCCTCGACGCCCCCGCGCTGCAGGGCAGCGCCGGGGCGACGGTCCTCGACGTGGCCACCGGGCAGGTGCTCCTGGACCGGGCGGGCACCGAGGCCGCCGTGCCCGCCTCGGTGGCCAAGCTGCTCACCGCCGCCGCCGTCCTCGCCCGCCTGGGCCCGGACGCCACGCTGGCGACGCGCGCGGTGGCCGGCCCCGCCCCCGGCCAGGTCGTCCTCGTCGGCGGCGGCGACCTCTTCCTCGCGGCCGGTGCCGGGAACCCCGCGGCCGCCGCCGGGCGGGCCGGCCTGGGCGACCTCGCCGAGGCCACCGCGGCGTCCCTGCGGGCCTCGGGCACCACGACCGCGACCGTCCTGGTCGACGACACCCTCACCGGGGGCGCCCCGACCACGGGCCCCCGCTGGACCCCCTCGGACCTCACCTCCGGGTTCGCCGCACCCCTGACCTCCCTGGCCGTGGACGGCGGCCGGCTCGTCCCCGGGCGGTACGCGCCGCGCGCCGCCGACCCGGCGATCGCCGCCGCCACCGCCTTCGCCGACGCCCTCGTCGCCCGCGGGATCGCCGTCCCGGTGGCCCCCGTGCGCACCGGCCCCGACAGCGGCACCCCCGACGGCGCCCCCGAGGGGGCCGCGGTGCTGGGGGAGGTCCGCTCGGCGCCCCTGGTCGAGGTGGTCGAGCACGTGCTCGCCGAGAGCGACAACACCGGCGCGGAGGCGCTGGCCCGCCTCGTCGGCGCCGACGCCGGCCGGCCGCCGGGGATCGAGGCCTCCGCGGCCGCGGTGCTGGAGACCCTCGCCGGCCTCGGGCTGGACGTCTCCGGCGCGGTGCTGGTCGACGCCAGCGGCCTGGGCCAGGGCTCGCACCTGACGCCGGCGCTGCTGGCCGGGGTGCTCGCGGCCGCGGCCGCCGGCGACCTCCCGCGCTCCCTGCTGGCGGCGCTGCCCGTCGGCGGGCTGACCGGCACGCTGGAGGACCGGTTCGTCGCGGGCGGGCCCACCGGCGCCGGTGCGGGCCTGGTCCGCGCCAAGACCGGCTCCCTCAACGGGGTGACCAGCCTGGCCGGCACCGTCGTCGACGCCGACGGGCGCCTGCTGGCCTTCGCCGTCCTGGCCGACGGCGTGGGCGCCGCCGACCCGGCCCGGGCGGCGGTGGACGCCGTCGCGGTGGCCCTCGCCGGGTGCGGCTGCCGCTGAGCGCGTCTGGCGCCGGGCCGGGCGCGCCGTACGGT
>NZ_JBZYWI010000024.1:0-30302 GCF_058932755.1 Quadrisphaera sp. DVD1 | reverse complement strand
TGAGTGGGGACGGACGCGGTGCCCTCAGCGGAGGAGGTCGCGCTCCTGCGCCCGGATCGCCCGCGCGACGCCGTCGCGGTTCTCGGCCACGAGGCGGCGCAGCGCCGGCAGGTCCTCCGGCGCCGAGGCCAGCCAGGCGTCGGTGCGCTCGAGCAGGGCGGGGCCGGAGAGCAGCACCGGGTACAGCCCCGTGACCACCTGCTGGGCCAGCTCGTTGGTCTGGGTGCGCCACACGCGCTCCAGCGCCGCGAAGTACGGCTCGACGAACGGCTCGAGCAGCGCGGTGTCGTGCACCCGCCCGAAGCCGCCGATCACCGAGGCCCGCACCGCGTTGGGCAGGTCGTCGCCCTCCACGACGCCGTCCCAGGCAGCCTGCTTGGCCGCCGCCGTGGGGATCGCGGCGCCCGCCGCCGCGGCCGCCCGGCGTCCGGCCGCGGTGTCGTCGCGGGCCACCTCGGCGGAGATCTCCGCGTGCGCGGCCCGCCCACCGGCGACGAGCGACAGCAGCAGCTCCCAGCGCAGGTCGGTGTCGACGTCCAGGCCCGGCAGCGGGGCCTCGCCGGAGAGGAGCCCGGCGACGACGTCGAGGTGCTCGGGCGTGCGTGCGCGCCCGCCGAACGCCGTGGCGAGCTGCAGCTGCGCGTCGCTGCCGGGTGCCGCCGCGCGGGCCAGGCCCAGCAGCTCGGTGGCCACCTCCTGCGCCACGTCGTCGCGGTGCCCGGGCGCGACGTACAGCCGCGCCGCGGTGGTCAGCTGGCCCAGCAGGGTGCGCACCACCGAGGAGTCCGTCTCCTCGGTGATGTTGTCGAGCACCAGGTCGATGAAGTCGCGGGCGGCCATCTCGCCGTCGCGCGTCATGTCCCACGCCGCCGACCAGACCAGCGTGCGCGGCAGGGAGTCGGTGAACGAGCCCAGGTGCGCCATCGCGGTGGCGAGGGAGTCGGCGTCCAGGCGCACCTTGGCGTAGGCCAGGTCGTCGTCGTTGAGCAGCAGCAGGTCGGGGCGGGTCATGCCGACCAGCTCGGGCACGAGGGTGCGCTCGCCGTCGACGTCGACCTCCACCCGGCGGGTGCGGCGCAGGCGCGGGACCTCGCTGCCGTCGTCGGCGAGGAGGACCTCGACGTCGTAGCAGCCGATGGCCAGGCGGTGCGGGCGCTGCACGGGGTGGCTCTCCGGCACCTCCTGCAGGACCGCGAGCTCGGTGATCGCGCCGGTCTCGTCGGTGGTCAGGTGGGGGCGCAGCGTGGTGACGCCGGCCTGCTCCAGCCACACCGCCGACCAGGCGCGCAGGTCGCGACCGGAGGTCGCCTCCAGCTCGACGAGGAGGTCGGTGAGGGTGGTGTTGCCGTGGGCGTGCTTGCGGAAGTAGCGCCGCACGCCCTCGAAGAACGCGTCGCGCCCGACCCAGGCCACCAGCTGCTTGAGCACGCTGGCGCCCTTGGCGTAGGTGATGCCGTCGAAGTTGACCTCGACGTCCTCGAGGTCGGTGATGTCCGCGACGATCGGGTGCGTGGAGGACAGCTGGTCCTGGCGGTAGGCCCAGGCCTTCTCCATCGACGCGAACGTCGTCCAGGCGCTGGTCCAGCGGGTGGCCTCGGCGCAGGCGAGGGTCGAGGCGAACTCGGCGAACGACTCGTTCAGCCACAGGTCGTCCCACCAGCGCATGGTCACGAGGTCGCCGAACCACATGTGCGCGAGCTCGTGGAGGATCGTCACCGCGCGGCGCTCGACGATCGCCTCGGTCGGCTTGGACCGGAAGACGTAGGACTCCAGGAACGTCACCGCCCCGGCGTTCTCCATCGCCCCGGCGTTGAACTCCGGGACGAAGAGCTGGTCGTACTTCTCGAACGGGTACGCGAGGTCGAACAGCTCCTCGTAGTACGCGAAGCCGGCCCGGGTGATGTCCATGACCTCCTCGGCGTCGAGGTGCTCGGCCAGGGAGGCGCGGGCGAAGACGCCGAGGGGGATGGTGCGGCCGTCGCGGCTGGTCAGCTCGCCGCGCACCGCCGTGTAGGGCCCGGCGACGATCGCGGTGACGTAGGAGGACAGCACCGGCGTGGGTGCGAATCGGTAGGTGCTCGCGCCCTCGCCGGCCGGCTCGGCCGCGGGCGTGGGGGAGTTCGACACCACCTGCCAGTGCGCGGGCGCGGTGACGGTGAAGGCGAAGGTCGCCTTGAGGTCGGGCTGCTCGAAGACCGCGAACACCCGGCGGGAGTCGGCCACCTCGAACTGGGAGTAGAGGTAGACCTCGCCGTCGACGGGGTCGACGAAGCGGTGCAGGCCCTCGCCGGTGGTCATGTAGGCGGCGTCGGCCACCACGAGCAGCTCGTTGCGCTCGGCGAGTTCGGGCAGCTCGATGCGGACGCCGTCCGCGACCTGCGCCGGGTCCAGCGAGCGGCCGTTGAGCACCACCTCGTGCACGGTGGGCGCCACGAGGTCGATGAACGTGCTCGCCCCGGGGGTGGCGGCGGTGAAGCGCACCCGGGTGGTCGAGCGGAACGTCGCCCCGTCCCCGGTGAGGTCGAGGTCCACCTCGTAGGCCTCGACGGTGAGCAGCTCGGCGCGCGCAGACGCCTCGGACCGGGTCAGGTTCATTCCAGGCACCCGGGAATGCTCCCACGGGCGCTCAGCGCTGCCACCGGACGTGACCACCAACGCCTCCGCGCCCACGTCCGAGCAGCCCACGCCCGTCGAGTTCTGGTTCGACCCGATCTGCCCCTGGGCGTGGATGACCTCCCGCTGGGTGCTCGAGGCGCAGCAGGTGCGCCCGATCTCCGTCACCTTCAAGGTGATGAGCCTGGCCGTCCTCAACGAGGGCCGGGACCTCCCGGAGCCCTACGGCGAGCTGATGAAGAAGGCCTGGGGCCCGGTGCGCGTGGTCATCGCCGCCCGCGAGCAGCACGGCCAGGACGTCGTCCTCCCGCTCTACACCGCCATCGGCACCCAGCTGCACCCGGGCGGGGAGAAGGACTTCGCCGTGGCCGTGGAGAGGGCGCTGGCCGAGGTCGGGCTGCCGGCCGAGCTGGCCCGCGCCGCGGACAGCGACGAGTACGACGAGCAGCTGCGCGCCAGCCACGCCGAGGCGATCTCGCGCGTCGGCGACGACGTCGGCACCCCGGTCATCGCCGTGGGCGGCGAGGGCGGCCCGGCCTTCTTCGGCCCCGTGATCACCCCCGCCCCCAAGGGCGAGGCCGCCGGCACCCTGTGGGACGGCGTTCTGGCCGTGGCCAGCACGCCCGGCTTCTACGAGCTCAAGCGCAGCCGCGAGGTCGGCCCGATCTTCGACTGACCCGCCGCGCGCGGCCTGGCACCCGGGTGGGGCGATCCCCGCCCGGGTGCCAGGATGGGCGACCATGCGCGTGCACCTGGCGAGCGACCACGCCGCCTTCGACCTCAAGACCCACCTCGTGCAGCACCTGACCGAGGCCGGTCACGAGGTCGTCGACCACGGCCCGCCCGCGTACGACCCGGACGACGACTACCCGGTGTACGTGCTGCGCGCGGCCGAGGCCGTCGTCGCGGACGCCGGCTCGCTGGCCGTCGTCCTCGGCGGCTCCGGCAACGGCGAGCAGATCGCGGCGAACCGGGTGCCCGGCGTCCGCGCCGCCCTGGCCTGGAGCCTGGAGACCGCGCGCCTGGCCCGCCAGCACAACGACGCCAACGCCGTCGGCGTGGGCGCGCGGATGCACACGGTGGAGGAGGCGACGGCGCTGGTCGACGCGTTCCTCGCCGAGCCGTTCTCCGAGGACCCCCGCCACGCCCGCCGCATCGCCATGCTCAGCAAGTACGACGCCGACCACGAGCTGCCGCCGCTGGAGGCCTGAGCACCGACGGCCGGGGAGCGACCCGTGCCCGAGGGCAACGCCGTCCACCGGACGGCGGGGATCCTGCAGCGCGAGCTCGGCGGCCGCGTGCTCGCCGCGAGCAGCCCGCAGGGCCGGTTCGCGGCCGGCGCGGGGCTGCTGGACGGCTCGCGCCTGGTGCGCACCGAGGCCCGCGGCAAGCACCTCTTCCTGGGCTTCGCGCCCGCGGACGCCGCCGTCGGGCCCGACGAGGAGCCGCCGCGCTGGCTGCACGTGCACCTCGGCCTCTACGGCACCTGGGCGCTCGGCACCGGCGATCCCCCCGAGCCCGTGGGGGCGCTGCGGCTGCGGCTGGTCAGCGTCGAGCCCGAGGGCGCGGAGGGTCATGACGACGTGCGCTGGGCCGACCTGCGCGGGCCCACCGCGTGCGAGGTCGTCACGCCGGAGGCCGTGGACCTCATCGCCGCCCGGCTCGGGCCCGACCCGCTGCTCGGCGACGACCCGGGGCCCTACCTCGAGCGCGTGCGCGCCACCCGCACGAGCATCGCCGCGCTGCTCATGCACCAGGACGTCATCTCCGGGCTGGGCAACATCTACCGCGCCGAGGCGCTCTTCCGCGCCCGGCTGCACCCGTACGCCCCCGGCCGCGACGTGCCCGCGCCGGTGCTGTTGGCCCTGTGGGACGACGTCTCGGTGCTCATGCGCCAGGCGGTGGAGCAGGGACGGATCGTCACCACCGACCCGGCCGACAGGCGCGGTCCGGGGCCCAAGGGCCGCGAGCTCGACCACTACGTCTACCGCCGGGCCGGCCTGCCGTGCCGGATCTGCGGGACGCCGGTGGCCACGGCCGAGCTGGAGGCGCGCAACCTCTTCTGGTGCCCGCGCTGCCAGGCCGCCTGAGCGCGGGGTCTTCGGACGCGCCGGGAACGACGTCGTGGTCAGAACGGCGGGGCGTCGGGGTCCATGTCGCCCCAGGCGCTGGTCGGCTGATCTGGGTCTGGGGCGCACCGCTCGGGTGGTGGTCTGCCTGCGGAGCACGTGCTCGCAGGCGTCGCGAGGGGTGCGTCGGAGGGGTAGCGCAGCGGCCCGAGGTCGGCCCCGAGGCGGCTCGGCTCGGTGCTGTGCGGTGGCAGGAGCGGCTCGGGGGTGACGACGTGCTGGTGACCGAGGGGGCTGGTCCAGTGCAGGTGGCCGGCTGGGCAGCGGCGGACGCGCCAGCGTCGCCAGGAGGATCGGCGGTGCTTCATGCGGTGGTGGCGGCGGCAGAGCGGAGTGAGGTTGCACGGGCAGGTCGGGCCGTCGGGGTGGCGGACGACGTGGTCGAGGTCGCAGCGGGCTGCGGGGACGCGGCAGCCGGGGGCCGTGCAGCGTGGAGTGCGGGTGCGCACGAGCCGCGCGGTGTGGGTGGGGATCTCGTACGGGCCACCGCCGACGGCGCGGACGGGGCAGTCCTCCGGGCGCACGGGCGCGCACGGTGGTGCAGCTGGGACGGTCAGCAGGGGTGACGGCGGCGCCAGCGGTGGTAGGAGCGGTGGTGGAGCGTGGACAGCAGGGGTGCTGGTGCCGGCCCGGGCGAGGACGGCGTCGGCTCCACGGCGGAGACGTCCACGCCCGGCCTGGAGTGCGGCGGCGGCGGGTGTGAGCCAGCCGGCGGGGTAGGTGTGGCCGTCGATGGCGGTGAGCTGGCCGGTGGAGGGGTCGGTCAGCACCCGCCGCAGGCGGGCGTCGGCGGCGGCTCCTCGGGCGAGCCAGGCGGGAACCGGGCCGTACCCGGAGAGCTGGGCCGGCTGGTCGTCGGCGCCGAGCAGCGTCGGCAGGGCGACGAGCACCGTGGTGCCCGCTCGCGTGCCGCCCGCGCCGCGCGCCGCGGAGAGCGTGGCACTGGCCAGCAGGTCGAAGCGGATCGCGTCCAGGCCCCGCCGATCGCGCTCACCGTCGGTGCCGTCGACGTGAGGGCCGGTGCAGGGGTCGGTGCAGGGGTCGGTGCTGGCGGGGTCGCGCTTGACGCCCAGTGCCTCGACCGTGAGGCGGTCGTACAGCTCGCGCAGCGCGGGCGCAGGGCCGGTGGCGCAGACCTGGGCCATGCCGTCGGGCAGCGGGGTGAAGACCACCGACCGCTGCGCACTGGCTCGGCGGGCCCGCTGCGCTGCGGCCGCGGCGTCGACCGCGTGGACGCGGCGTGCCACTTCTGCGCGCAGGCTCCCGGTGGTCATGCCCGCTGCGCTGCCGTCGGGTCCGCACAGGGCCGCGTCGACGACCCGGGCGTCCCGCGGGGACAGGTCCCTCGTTCCGTCGACCACGACGCGCGCCCGGGGGAGGTCGAGGTCACCGCAGGAGAGCGCCGCGAGGGTGGCGGGAAGGTCCTCGACCAGGCGCACCGCCTGGCTGACCCGACCCGCCGCGGCGACCGGGGTCCAGTGCAGCGCTGGGGCGACCTCCTCGGCGACCTCCTCGACCGCCGCGAGCAGCGCCGCACCGTCGAGCACCTCATCACCGCAGCCCGCGCCCCGGTACAGGGCCACCAGCGCGGCGAGGGCCTCGACGGCCTCCGCCTCGGCCCGTGCCACCCGCCGCTGAGCAGCCACCACCGCGGCGAGCAGTCGCTGCCCCTGGGCCTGCTCGCCGGCTCCCTCATCGGCCGGTGGATGAGCCGACGAGCAGGGGTCCGGCACGAGGTCACCACCGAGATCGCGCCACCACGCCTCCAGGGCGGCGAGGTCGACAGAGGTCAGCGGCGGCTCGTACGGCATCGCCACCACCGCGCACCCCCTCGACCGTCGCTCGAACTGGTGTTCGAAGCCTAGGGCCGAGGTCCGACAGTCCGGCAGCAGGAGCGGGCGAGGGCTGCGGGCAGGAGGGGCCCGGGCAGGAGGGGCGCGCCGGCGCGAGAACGCCGACGATGGGCGGGAGCCCGCCTCCAGCAGCCCCGGCGCGGCTCCCGGACCACAGACGAGGACCGACGTGCCCCTTCCTGAGAACCTCCAGGCGCTCCTGCGCCGCCCCAGCACCTGCTACCTCACGACGCTCATGCCCGACGGCTCGCCGCAGCTGACCCAGACCTGGGTCGACACCGACGGCGAGCACGTCCTCGTCAACACGGTCGAGGGCTACCAGAAGACCCGCAACGTCGAGCGCGACCCGCGCGTGGCCCTCGCGGTGTCCGACCCGGAGAACCCCTCGAGGTACGTCGCGGTGCGGGGTCGGGTCGTCTCCGCGACCGCCGAGGGAGGGGCCGAGCACATCGAGGCGCTGGCCCAGAAGTACCTCGGCGGTCCCTACCCCTGGTTCGGCGGCCGCGACCAGGTCCGCGTCATCCTCAGCATCGCCGTCGACAAGACGCACGCGATGGGCTGAGCGCGGCCGTCAGCCGGTGACGAACCAGCGCACGGACCCCTCCACGAGGTCCTCGCGCATCACGTGGGGTCCCTCGAACTCGGTGTAGGCGACGTCGTAGCCGGCGCCGCGCAGGCGGGCGACCAGCGGTCGGCTGCACCGGTCGATCGGCAGCACCTCGTCCGCCGTGCCGTGGCAGACGAACACCCGGGGGCGGCCGTGCTGCTCCTCCGGGGCGGCGAACCCCGGCGACCAGGCCAGGACGTGGCCGAGCACGTCGCCGTTGCCGAGGCCCAGGGACAGCGCGTAGGAGGCGCCGTCGGAGAAGCCGCTGACCCCGAGCCGGTCGGGGTCGAGCCGGTGGTGCTGGGCCGTGAGCGCGAGGGCGGCCTCGAGCGCTGCGACGTCCGGGCCGAACCCGCCGCGGATGACGTCCCAGGTCGCGGCGGTGGACTGCGGCGCCAGCAGCAGGACCCCCGAGCGCTCGGCGGCACCGGCCGCGTTCGCGACCATCGTCGTCGCCCTCCCACCGGCGCCGTGCAGGACGACGAGCAGCGGCACCGGCGCGCCGGCGGGGAGCCCGGCCGGCACGTGGAGCAGGACGGAGGGCCCCCCGAGGTCCAGCGGGTGCGTCCCGGGCTCGCTGAGGTCGGGCCCCGGCGGGGGAGCGTCGTGAGGGGCGGGCAGCGCGAGCTCGAGCCTGCCGCGGCGGTGGAGGTCGGTGACCGTGCGTCGAGGAGCCACGCCACCACCTACCCCGTCGCCCGGGCGGGATGTCTGCGTGCCCCCGGTGTGGCCCCGCTGCGCTGACGGCGGCGGAGGCTAGGGTCCGAGCATGCGCCCGGAGACGAGCGCCACCAGCCGCTGGCTGCGCAGGCGACAGCGGCAGCTGGTCATGCGCTTCCGGCCCCGCACCATGCCCCGCCAGGCCCTCCTCCTCCTGTGGCTGACGGCCCTGACCCTCGTCGTGGCCCTGCTCGGCGCCGTCTGGCCCGACTGGTTCCCCCTCGCCAGCATGGTCATGGTGCTGATGCTCGGCGGGTTCTTCCTGCGCATCCGCACGATGGCGCTGCTCTACGTGGTGGCCGCGGCCGGGACGGCGTTCATGGCCACCGCGCGCGGGCCGGAGGAGCCGGTGCGGCCCGGTGTGATCCTCCTGCTCGTCGGTGTCGCGGCGCTCCTCACGAAGTTCGTCCGCAGCCGCGAGCGGCTCGGCGTCCAGGGCACCCTCGGCGACGCGATGCTCGTCGACCTGCGCGACCGCCTGCGCAGCCAGGGCCGGGTGCCGCCGCTGCCGGAGGGCTGGCACCTGGAGACGGAGCTGCGTCCCGCGTTCGGCGACTCCTTCTCCGGCGACTTCGTCGTGGCGACCCGCTCGGACGACGGCACCCAGCTGGAGGTCGTGCTCGTCGACGTCTCCGGCAAGGGGCAGAGCGCCGGCACGCGGGCGCTCGCCCTGTCCGGCGCCCTCGGCGGCCTGCTCGGGGCGATGCCGGAGGCGGACTTCCTCCCGGCGGCCAACGCCTACCTGCTGCGCCAGGACTGGCCGGAGGGGTTCGCCACCGCCGTGCACGTCGTCGTCGACCTGCCCACCGGCGCCTACCGCGTGCGGGGGGCCGGGCACCCGCCCGTGGCCACCGGCGCCCCCGGGCGGCCGTGGCGGCTGGTGGACGCCGACAGCGGCCCGGCGCTGGGGCTCGTGCCCGGCGCCGGCTTCCCCGCCGCCTCCGGCGTGCTCGCGCCCGGCGAGGCGATGGTGTTCTACACCGACGGCATGGTCGAGGTGCCGGGGGAGGACCTGTCGGTGGGGATCGACGCGCTCGTGTCGCTGGCGGGCGAGATCTGCGCGCAGGGCTGCTCGGAGGGCGACGCCGAGCGGCTGGTCGAGGCCGCGCACGTGGCCGAGTCCGACGACCGCGCCCTCGTCCTGCTCTGGCGCTCCTGAGGGCAGCGCCAGAGCAGGACGGCCTCAGCGGGCGGCGACCGGAGCCGGCTCCGTGCCCGCCGGGTGGGCGCTCGGCTCGGTGCGCGGCGGGGTCGCGCGCCCCGGCAGCGCCAGGGCCACGAGGGCTCCAGCACCGACCATGAACGCGGCCACGAGCAGGCCGCGGTCGTAGCCGGCGACGAGGGCCGCCGGGCTGGCGGCCTCGGCCGAGCCGCCGTCCAGCAGCTGCGCCGTGCGGTGCACCGCGATCGTCGACAGCACGGCCAGGCCCAGGGCCCCGCCGACCTGGCGCGAGGTGTTGATCAGGCCCGAGGCGAGCCCGGCCTGCGTGTGGGGCACGCCGGTGGTCGCGGCCACCGTGAGCGGCACCATGGTCACGCCCAGCCCCAGGGCCACGAGCGCGGTCTGGGCGACCATCTCGCTGGCGTAGGAACCGCTGGCGGACAGGTTCGAGAGCCAGACGAGGCCGATGGCGGCCAGCAGCGGCCCGGCGACCAGCAGCGGCTTGGGGCCGATCCGGCGGGTCAGCTTCGAGGCGACCATCGAGCCGGTGATGAGCGCGGCGCTCGCGGGCATGAACGCGAGCCCGGCCTGCAGCGCGTCGAACCCGTGCACCCGCTGCAGGTGCAGGGAGACGAAGAACCAGAACGAGAACATGCCCATGCCGACCAGCAGGGCGATGCCGTTGGCGGCGGACAGGGCCCGCAGCCGGAAGATGCTCAGCGGCACCAGCGGCTCGCGCGAGCGGGACTCGATGACGAGGAACAGGGCCAGGAGCACCAGGCCGGCGACCAGCGGCACGAGCGTCGCGGCCGAGCCCCAGGCGTGCGTGTCGGTGCCGACGACGGCGTAGACCACGGCGGTGAGGCCGAAGGTGACGGTGAGGCTGCCCGGCAGGTCCAGGCCGCGCACGCTCGTGACCCGGCCGCGCGACTCGGTCAGCGCCCAGACGGCGGCCGCGACGAGCACGACGCCGATCGGCACGTTGACGAAGAGCACCCAGCGCCAGTCGAGCAGGTCGGTGAGGACGCCGCCGACGAGGCCGCCCATGGCGCCACCGGCGCCGGCGACCGCGCCCCACACGCCGAGGGCCCGCGCGCGCTCGTGCGGGTCGGTGTAGGTGGTGGTCAGCAGGCTCAGGGTGGACGGCGCGAGGATGGCGCCGCCGACGCCCTGCGCGGCCCGGGCGGCGATGATCCAGGCCTCGCTCTGGGCGAAGCCGCCGACCAGGCTGGCCAGGGAGAAGACGACGACGCCGATGACGAAGACGCGCTTGCGGCCGAAGAAGTCCGCGGCGCGGCCGCCGAGGAGCAGCAGCCCCGCGAAGGTCAGCGCGTAGGCGTTGACCACCCACTGCAGGCCGGAGGTGGACAGGTCCAGGTCGGTGCGCATCGCCGGCAGGGCGACGTTCACGATCGACACGTCCAGCACGACCATGAACTGGGCCAGGGCAGCGATGGCCAGCACCGTCCAGGACGGCACGTGCGCGTGGGAGGTGCGCTGGTGCCCCGCGTCGGGGACGGCTGCGGCCGCGCGGGCAGCAGGTGGCTGCGCGGAGGATGACGTCACGTTCGGTGCCTCTCGGGTCGGGAGCGAGGCGCCTCGTCACGCCGTGCACGGGTGGTGCACGGTGATCAGCCGCGGACGGGCCGCGTCTGTTCCCGGCTCAGGCGCCGGCGAGCCCCCGGGCGTAGCCGGCCTGCCCCAGGTGCTGCAGGCAGTCCGAGACGACGCTGACCAGCCGCACGCCGAGCGTGACCGGCGGGTCCCAGCTCTCGTCGACCACGCGCTCGAGGTCACCGGCGCTCAGCCCGGTGACGAAGGCCTCGGTGCGGTCGGCCACCGCCGCGGCGTAGCCGGTGAGCAGGTCGGCGCTCGCGCGGACCTTCGCGACGTCCTCGGGGCCGTGCCCGTACCCGGTGTCCTCCGCCGGCAGGTCCAGGGCGAACCGGTCGCGCCAGCCCTCCGCCAGCCACGCCTGGTCGGTGCCGGCCGCGTCGGCGACGTGGTCGTCCTGCACGCGGCTGAGGTGCCACACCAGCCAGGCGATGGAGTTGCCGCTGCCCTGCGGCCGCCAGGCCAGCTGGTCCTCGTCCAGGCCGTCCACCACCTGGGGCACGAGCTCGCGGATGCGCCCGAAGGCGTCGAGCAGCAGGGCGTCGGAGTCCATCGGGCCAGCCTAGGAAGGCGGGCTCGTCCGGGCGCGTCCGGCGGGAGCGCACGAACGGTCCAGGGCGGGCACGGACGTCCACGACGGGCCGCGGCGCCCGGGGACAGCCTGGAGGTCCGACGAGCACCCGGAGGGGATCATGGACCAGCAGGACGAGCTCGAGACCGTGCGCCGCGTGTACGAGGCCTTCGACCGCGCCGACCTGGGCGCGGTGGTCGCGCTCGTGGACCCGCACGTGACGGTCGTGCAGTCACCGGCGCTGCCCTGGGGCGGCACCCACCACGGCGTCGAGGGCGTGGGCCGGTTCCTCCAGGCCCTGACCGCGCGCCTGGACTCCCGCGCGGTGACCGAGCTGCTCCTGCACGACGGCGCGGGCCACGTCGTGCAGGTCGGGCGGACCCGGGGGACGGTGCGGGCGACGGGAGCGGCCTTCGACGTCCCGGAGGTCCACGTGTGGACGGTGGGCCGGGGCGGCGTCACGCGCTTCGAGGCCTACGTCGACCACGCGGCGATGGACGAGGCGCTCACGCGGAGCGGAACGGTCCCCGCAGCGCAGCCCACTGGAGCAGCATGATCGTCTTGGCGTCCGCGATCCGGCCGTCCTCCACCATGGCCAGCGCCTCGTGGAACGGCAGCTCGACCACCTCCGTCTCCTCGCCCTCCTCGACGAGCCCGGCGTGCTCGGTGGTGCGGTCCGCCGCGGTGTACGGCGCCGCGTAGAGGTGCAGGCGCTCGGTGACCGAGCCGGGGCTGGTCCAGGCGGCGAAGACGTGCTCGAGCGCGCCGACGGCGACCCCCAGCTCCTCGCTGGCCTCGCGCCGGACCGCCGTCTCGGGGTCGTCGTCGTCGAGGAGCCCGGCGGCGACCTCGAGGAACAGCCCGTCGGGGTGGCCGTTGACGTAGACCGGGAAGCGGAACTGGCGGGTGAGCAGCACGGTGCCGCGCTCGACGTCGTGCAGCAGGACCGCGGCGCCGTCGCCGCGGTCGTAGGTCTCGCGGGTCTGGGTGCTCCAGCGCCCGTCGCGCCCGCGGACCTCCAGGGTCGTGCGGCGCAGCACGTGCCAGCCGTCGCTGGTGACCTCGACGTCGCGCACGACGACGTCGGGGTTGCCGGTCAGGTCGCGGCCGGTGCGGTGCAGCCCGGTGCGGCCCCGGCCGTCCGGGACGTCCTCGCCGGGCACGCCGCTGCGGCGGGTCGGCGGTGCGGTGCTCACCCGCGCGATCATGCCGATCGCGGGCTCGCGGCGGAAGCCCGCGGCGCTAGTGCACCAGGCACCACTCGTTGCCCTCGGGGTCGGTCAGCACCTGGAAGGAGCCGGCCTCCTCGGCGACGACCTGTCCCACGCGGTGGGCGCCGAGGGCCTCGGCCGCTGCGGTCGCGAGGGCCAGGTCGTCGACCTCGACGTCCAGGTGCAGCCGGTTCTTGACGGTCTTGCCCTCCGGCACGCGCTGGAAGGCGAGCCGGGTCCAGCCCGGTGGGTCGACGTACGCCCAGCCGGGGTTCCGCTCCTCCGCCCGGCCCCCGAGGACGCCCGCCCAGAAGCGCGCCAGCTCCAGCGGGGCGGCGCAGTCGACCACGACCTCGTCGATCCGTCCGATCACGTCGGCAGGCTAGGCCGAAACCCTCAACGACCGCACCCGTCGTCCGATACGGCTGCTGAGCGCTGCCGTGGGCCGCGCCACGAGCAGAGCGAGTGCGGTCATGGGACGGTACTGGGCAGATCTCCGGCTGAGCGCGAAGCTCGCCGTCATGGCGCTGGTCGGCAGCGCGGTCGCGACGGGCATCGCCGGCGTCGCCGCGTCGGGCATGGCCGACGCCGGGCGCCGCACCGACGAGCTGGTGCGGGCCAACGACGCGACCGGCGCCGCCCTGGGCGCGGACATGATGCACGACGCCGTGCGGGCGGACGTGCTCCAGGCGCTGCTGACGGGGGAGGGCGACCAGTACGCGGCGGCCACCGCCGCTCTGCCCGGGCACTCCGACTCCCTGGGCGAGGAGCTGGCCGCGGTGGTGTCCCAGGACCTCGGGGCGGACGTCGACGCGGCCGTCGAGGACGTCCAGCCGGCCGTGGACGCGTACCTGTCGTCCGCGGCGGACGTCGTGGCGCTGGCCGGCCGGGACCTCCCGGCCGCCCGCGAGAGCTACCCCGCGTTCCTCGAGGCCTTCTCCGCGCTGGAGGAGGCGCTCCCCGCGGTCAGCGACAGCGTCGGCGAGGCCGCCGCCGCGGCCGACGGCCAGGTGGTCGCGCAGCGGGCGTCCGCGAACCGCGTGCTGCTGGCCACCGTCCTGGGAGCGGTCGCGCTGCTGGCGCTCCTGGGCACCGGCATCAGCCGGTCGGTGGTGCGACCGCTCCGCCGGGTGCAGGACGTCGCCGACGCCCTGGCGGCCGGTGACCTGACGCGCAGCGCGGGGGTCGTCTCCCGCGACGAGGTGGGCCGGATGGCGGCCTCCCTGGACGCCGCGACCGGCGCCCTGCGCTCGGTGATGGGCACCGTGGCGGCCTCGGCGGACGCCGTGGCGGCGTCCTCGGAGGAGCTGTCCGCGTCCAGCGCGCAGATCTCGGCGTCGGCGGAGGAGACCAGCGCGCAGTCCGGCGTGGTCTCCACCGCGGCGGAGGAGGTCTCGCGCAGCGTGCAGACCGTGGCCGCGGGCGCGGAGCAGATGGGCGCGAGCATCCGGGAGATCTCCTCCAACGCCTCCGAGGCGGCCCGGGTGGCCGCGCAGGCGGTGACGGTGGCGCAGCAGACCAACGCGACGGTGACCAAGCTCGGTGACTCCTCCCGGGAGATCGGCGACGTCGTCAAGGTCATCACCTCCATCGCCGAGCAGACGAACCTCCTCGCGCTGAACGCCACCATCGAGGCGGCGCGCGCCGGGGAGGCCGGCAAGGGCTTCGCGGTGGTGGCGAACGAGGTCAAGGAGCTCGCGCGCGAGACGGCGCGGGCGACGGAGGACATCGGCCGGCGGGTGCAGGCCATCCAGGGCGACACGTCCGGCGCGGTGGAGGCGATCGCGGAGATCAGCGCGGTCATCGCCCGGATCAGCGACTACCAGACCACCATCGCCAGCGCCGTGGAGGAGCAGACCGCGACGACGAACGAGATGTCGCGCTCGGTCTCCGAGGCCGCCAGCGGCTCTGGAAGCATCGCGCGCAGCATCACCGGCGTCTCCGACGCGGCCGACGGGACGACCCAGGCCCTGACTCAGACCCGCGCCGCCGTGGACGAGCTGTCCCGGATGGCCGCCGACCTGCGCTCCGCCGTCGGGCGGTTCACCTACTGACAGGCTCCCGGCGACCACGGGAGGATGGCCCGGTGACGCGGACGAGCCCGGGCCGGGTGCACGAGACGAGGACCCTCACGGTGTCCGTGCGCCGCTCCCCCCGGGACGTGCACGCCTTCGCCGCCGACCCGCGGAACCTGCCCCGGTGGTCGTGGATCGAGTCCGTCGAGCCGGACGGGGACCGGTGGCGGGTGACGACGCCGTCCGGCACCGCCCACCTGCGCTTCGCCGCGGCCAACGACCTGGGCGTGCTCGACCACGACGTCGAGCCGGCGCCCGGCGTCGTGGTGCACGTGCCGATGCGGGTGGTGCCCGACGGCGGCGGGAGCGAGGTGCTGCTCACCCTGATCCGCCAGCCGGGGACCACGGACGAGGCGTTCGAGGAGGACGCGCGCACGGTCGCCGCGGACCTCGCGCGGCTGAAGGCCGTGCTGGAGGGCTGAGCGCCTCAGCCGCAGGCCAGGGTGACCTGGCGGGCCACCCACGCGGCCGTGATCGTCGCGTCCGAGATGACGTTCGCGGTGCTCGCGTCCTCGACCGGCCGCTCGGTCACCATGACGTCGCGGCCCAGCCCTCCGGCCGCGCCGGTGCAGTCCGGGGCCAGGGCGAGGTGCATCGTCACCGACCCCCCGGCCGGCAGCTGCGCCGGCAGGTCGACGTCGGTGCTCAGGCCCAGGACCGGGTCGGCGTCCACCCCCAGCGCGGTGGCGACGTCGCTGGTGCTGTCGACGACCACCTGCAGCCGCCCGTCCGCCTGCGGGGAGAGCTCGGCCCACGAGGTCGCCCCCCAGGCTGGGTAGCAGGCCCACGTCAGCATGTCGGGCAGCTGGCCCGCGAAGGTGGCCTGGACCAGGCGCCGCTCCACGTGCCGCTCGCCGCCGGCCTCCAGGGCCACCTCGACCCACTGCGGCTCGGTCGCCGCCACGGCGGGGGGCCCCGACGGCGTGGGCACGCGGGGGCAGTCGACGACGGCCTCGAGCGCCACCGTGCTGCTCGCCCCGGCGTCCAGGCCGACCGGCCCCGACGGCTCCGCCAGCTCGACGTGGTCGGTGGACAGGTCGAGCACGGTGACCTCGGTCGACCGCGTCCCCGCGTTCGTGACGTCGACCTGCAGGGTGACCTGCGCGGTCTCGCCCTCGCGGACCTCGGTGCCGTCGTAGGCGAGCACCGGTGCGCCCACCTGCACCAGCGCCAGGTCGCGCTGCTGGGC
Organism: Quadrisphaera sp. DVD1; assembly: GCF_058932755.1. NCBI lineage: Bacteria > Bacillati > Actinomycetota > Actinomycetes > Kineosporiales > Kineosporiaceae > Quadrisphaera > Quadrisphaera sp. DVD1. Next base: position 14,558 of record NZ_JBZYWI010000024.1, on the reverse strand, counting down.
GAGGTCGGCCTGCGCCTGCGTCCTCACCTGGTGGACGCCGGCGCCGCCGACGACCAGCGCGGTGAGCACGGCCACGGCCAGGGCCCCCAGCGGGGAGCGCACCCACGCGGGCGTGCCCTCGGGCCAGGACGGCGTCCGCCAGCCGCCCGGCCCCTGGCCGCCGTCGCCCCCGGAGGAGGTGTCGGGCGCGGCGGCTCCCGGCGGGGTCCCGACGTCGGCGTCGAGGTCCTCGACCAGGTCGAGCGGGCTGTGCGCCACGGGGCGACTGTAGGGCCGGGCGCGCCTCCCGGGAAGGAAGCGCGCCCGGGCGGCTCAGGCGCGCAGCTGGCGCCGCGAGGAGATCACGCCGGTGTCGAACCCGGCCAGGTGCAGGCCGCCGTGGAAGCGGGCGTGCTCGATCTTCACGCACCGGTCCATGACCACGGACAGGCCCGCGGCCTCGGCCCGGCGCGCGACGTCCTCGTGCCAGGACCCGAGCTGCAGCCACAGCGTCGAGGCGCCGCCCTGCCCGGGCGTCCCGAGCGCGAGCACCTCGTCGAGCACCTCGGGCAGGTCGTCGTGGCGGCGGAAGACGTCGACCAGGTCGGGCACCACGGGCAGGTCGGCCAGGGAGGCGTAGACCGGGTGGCCGAGGATCTCCTTCGCCCGCGGGTTGACGAAGTACACGTCGTAGGGGGAGGAGGAGAGCAGGTACGTGGCGACGAAGTAGCTCGCCCGCGCCGGGTTCTCCGAGGCGCCCACGATGGCGATGGAGCGCGTGCGGCGCAGCAGCGCCAGGCGCTCGGGAGCGGTGGGCCCGACCCAGGTGCGCGACGGGTCGGTGGTCAGCGTGGTCATCTCAGGCGTCCTTCGTCGCGGCGGTCAGGGCCTGGTCGAGGTCCCAGAGGATGTCCTCGACGTCCTCGAGGCCGACGCTGATCCGGATGAGGTCCTCTCCGACGCCCGCCACCTGCAGCTGCTCGGCGGAGAGCTGCTGGTGCGTGGTGGAGCCGGGGTGGATGACCAGCGTGCGGGTGTCGCCGATGTTGGCCAGGTGGCTGGCCAGCTGCACCGACTCGATGAACGTGCGCCCCGCGGAGCGTCCGCCCACGACGCCGAAGGAGAACACCGAGCCCGGGCCCTTGGGCAGGTACTTCTGCGCCCGCTCGTGGTGGGGGTGGCCCTCCAGCCCGGCCCAGCTCACCCAGCTGACCCGGGGGTCGCGGTCCAGCCACTGCGCGACGGTGCGCGCGTTGGCCACGTGCTCCTCCATCCGCTGCGGGAGGGTCTCGACGCCCTGCAGCAGCTGGAAGGCCGACTGCGCCGACAGGGTCGGGCCGGTGTCGCGCAGCTGCTCGCTGCGCAGCTTGGTGAGGAAGCCGTACTCCCCGAAGTTCTGCCACCACCGGATGCCGTTGTAGGAGGGCACCGGCTCGGTCATCTGCGGGAAGCGCCCGCTGCCCCAGTCGAAGCGCCCGGACTCCACGACCACGCCGCCCAGCGTCGTCCCGTGCCCGCCGAGGAACTTCGTGGCCGAGTGGATGACGATGTCGGCGCCGTGCTCGATCGGGCGCACCAGGTACGGGGTGTTCCAGGTCGCGTCGACCACGAGCGGGAGGCCGTGGGCGTGGGCGACCTCGGCCAGCCCGGCGAGGTCGGCGATCTCCCCGGTGGGGTTGGCGATGACCTCCGTGTAGAGGCACTTGGTCTCCGGGCGGATCGCCGCCGCGAAGTCCTCGGGCTCGAAGCCGCCGACGAAGGTCGTGTCGACCCCGAAGCGGCGCATCGTCACGTCGAGCAGGGTCGTGGTGCCGCCGTAGAGCTGCGCCGCGGCCACGACGTGGTCGCCCGCGCCGGCCAGGGCCGCGAAGGTGATGAACTCCGCCGACATCCCGGACGCCGTCGCGACGGCGCCGATCCCGCCCTCCAGGGAGGCCATGCGCTCCTCGAACGCGGCCACCGTCGGATTGGCCAGGCGGCTGTAGATGTTGCCGTACTTCTGCAGGCTGAAGAGGTTCGCGGCGTCGTCGGTGCTCTCGAAGACGAAGCTCGTGGACTGGTAGATCGGCACGGCGCGGGCGCCGGTGGCCGAGTCGGGGGTGCCGCCGGCGTGCAGCGCGCGGGTGCGGAACCCCCAGCTGCGCTCGCTGCCGGGCTGCTCGGCCAGGGGCTGCTCGACCGGGTCCACCGCGTGCTGGGTCCCCGTCGTCTCGTCGCTCACAGCGCTCATCCTGCCTCTCGGGTGCGTCGCTCGCGCAGGGCGTCCCGGACGGCGTCCAGGGCGCTCTCGTCCTGCAGCGAGGTGGTGTCTCCGGGCTCGCGGCCGACCAGCAGGTCGCCGAGGAGGCGCCGCATGATCTTGCCGGAGCGGGTCTTGGGGAGGTCCGCCACGAGCACGAGGTGCCGCGGCTTGGCGATCGGCCCGATCTCGGTCGCGACCTGCGTGCGCAGCGCGGCCTCCAGAGCGGCCAGGGCCGGCCCGCCGCCGTCCAGCGACGCGGAGCGGGTGGGGATGACGAAGGCCGCGACGGCCTGGCCGGTGAGGTCGTCCGGGACACCGACCACGCCGGCCTCGGCGACGTCGGGGTGGGCCACGAGGGCGGACTCGATCTCGGTGGTCGACAGGCGGTGGCCGGAGACGTTGACGACGTCGTCCAGCCGCCCCAGCAGCCAGATGTCGCCGTCGGGGTCGACGCGGGCGCCGTCCCCGGCTGTGTAGTACCCCTGCGCGGCGAAGCGCCGCCAGTAGGAGTCGCGGTAGCGCTCCGGGTCGCCCCACACGGTGCGGGCCATGCCCGGCCAGGGCTGCCGGACGACGAGGTAGCCGCCCCCGCCGGGCCCGACCTCGGTGCCCGTGTCGTCCACGACCGCGGCGTCCAGGCCCGGCAGCGCGCGGGTGGCGCTGCCGGGCTTGAGCGTGGTGACCCCGGGCAGCGGCGCCACGACGGTCGCCCCGGTCTCGGACTGCCACCAGGTGTCGACGACGGGGCACCGGCCGCCGCCGATGGTCGTGTGGAACCACATCCACGCCTCGGGGTTGATCGACTCCCCGACGCTGCCGAGCAGCCGCAGCGTGGACAGGTCGTGAGCCGCCGGGACGTCCTCGCCCCAGGTCATGAAGGTCCGCACCAGGGTCGGCGCCGTGTAGTACAGCGTCACGCCGTACCGCTCGATGATCTCGAAGTGGCGCCCGCGGTGGGGGGTGTCCGGCGTCCCCTCGTACATGACCTGGGTCATGCCGTTGGTCAGCGGGCCGTAGATCGCGAAGGTGTGCGCGGTGACCCAGGCCAGGTCGGCGGTGCACCAGTGGACGTCGGTCTCGGGCTTGGCGTCGAAGTGCGCCCAGTGCGCGTAGCGCGCGTGCGTGAGGTAGCCGCCGGTGGTGTGCAGCAGCCCCTTGGGCCGCCCGGTGGACCCCGACGTGTAGATGACGAACAGCGGGTGCTCGGCGTCGAACGCCTCCGGCTCGTGGACGGGCTCGGCGACGGCCACGCTCTCGTGCCACCACACGTCGCGCCCCGGCGTCCACGGCGCGGGCTCGGCGAGCGCGTCGCCGGTGCGGCGGACGACGAGCACGTGCTCGACGTGGTCCAGGCCGGCCACCGCCTCGTCCACGGCGGCCTTGACGCCGACCGCGCGGCCGCGCCGGAACTGCCCGTCGGTGGCCACGACGACCTTGGCGCCCGTGTCGGCGACCCGGAACCGCAGCGCCTCGGCGGAGAAGCCGCCGAAGACCAGCGAGTGCACGGCCCCGATCCGGGCGACGGCGAGGGTGGCGATGAGGGTCTCGGGGATCACCGGCATGTAGATCACCACGCGGTCGCCCGGCCCGACCCCGAGGTCGGTCAGGGCGTTGGCGGCGCGGGAGACCTCCGCCAGCAGCTGCGCGTAGGTGTAGGTGCGCCGGTCACCGGGCTCGCCCTCGAAGTGCAGGGCGACCTTGCCCCCGCGGCCGGCGTCCACGTGCCGGTCGAGGCAGTTGACGGCCGCGTTGAGCCGGCCGCCGAGGAACCACTGCGCGGCCGGGACGCTGAGCTCGCCGTCCGCGCCGGGCGTGGCGGGCCGCCAGTCGAGCACCGTGTGCCAGGGGGTGTCCCACGTGAGCTGGCCGGCCTGCTCGGCCCAGAAGGCCAGCGGGTCGGCGGCCGCCCTCGCGTAGGCCTCCGCGCCGAGGTTGGCGCTCGCGGCGAGCTCCGGCGGCGGGGGGAAGCGGCGCTGCTCGTCGAGCAGGGTGGTCAGGTGCGGCTGGTCGCTGCTGGGCAGGTCGGTGGGCAGGTCGGTGGGCAGGTCGGTGGAAACGGTCGGCTCCTCGGAGGGCGTGCGAGGGGAGCGGCCGCGGCGAGCGCGGTGTTCCTCCATCGGTCCTGGCGGTAGCACCGGCCCCTGCGGGGTGGTTGCTGCGGCGTCGCGGAGCCAGGTCTCTCAGCCGCTCGGGATGGTCGGATCGAAGTGAACCCGAGCGCGTCCGAGCGTGTCAAACCGCGCCGGGACCGCCCCGCATCACGTCGACGACGTGCGCCAGCGTCTGCTCGTCGCCCACGTTGCCGGCGAAGACGACGTAGGGGGTGCCCACCACCTCGGGCGCGGCCTCGACCGGCTCGAACACCGACACCTGCCCCGGCAGGAGCTGCCCCAGGACGGTCGCGCGGCGGATGCCGAGCCCGCGCACCGCGACGTCGTGGGAGGTGATGCCGCCCTTGCCGACGACCCACGCGGGCCGGGCCGCCAGCGCGCCCCGGACCACCTGCACGACCGCGGCGGAGGTGGCGCGGGCGATCGCCAGGCTGGCGTCCGCGTCGGCGCCCCGCAGCAGCGCGCGGCTGGTGTACAGCAGCACGTCGGTGGACGCCAGGGCCGCGACCACGCGGTCGGTGGCCTCCGCGACGTGGGCGTCGCGCTGCTCGGCGTCGGCCAGGCGCCGCACGTCGAGCTCGACCTCGGTGAAGCCGCCGCGCGCCCGCGCGCCCTCCACCTGCCGGCTGCTCAGCCCGACGTGCGAGCCGACCACGACGAGGCCGTGGGCGGAGCCGGCCCGCGCCGCCCGCCCGCTCCAGACCTGCTCCGCCGACAGCGGCTCCTGCGGCTCGATCCCGGCCAGCGCGCGCACGAAGGACGGACCGGTGCGGTGCAGGAAGGAGCGCCCGGCCGCCTCGGCCTCCAGCAGGCCGAGGACCACGACCTCGAGGTCGGAGTACTCGGTGGCGTTGACGACGACGAACCGCCCGCCGGTGACCCCGGAGAGGATCTCGGCGACCCGCTCCGGCCCGCCGAGGCGGACGTCGTCCAGGCCGATGCTGACGACGTCCTCGGCCCGCAGGGCGCCCCCGCCGGCGCGGCTGCGCTCGGCCACGAACGCGCGCAGGTCCGAGGCGGCGTACCCGAAGGTCGCGTCGCGGGCGAACTCGGTCTCGCCGACGGGCACCAGCTCGCCCTGCACGCGCGCCCAGTGGACGTCGCCTGCGGTCAGGCGGCCCGCCTCGAGGTACGCGGGCACGAGCAGGACGCCGTCGTAGCCGCTGCCCAGCACGGCGCGGCGGGCCTCGTCCAGCGCCTGCACCTCCGCGATGACGTGCCCGCGCAGGGTGGAGTCGCTGCGGCTGACCACGTCGACCGGAGCGCCGAGCCGGCGGCCGAGCTCCAGCAGCTCGCGGCCGGCCCGGCCGGTGAGCTCGACCGCCTCGGCCTCCGGCAGGCTGCGCGTGTTCGTCAGGACGAAGCACGTCGCCCCCGGCTCGCGCAGGCCCGCCGCGTACTCCCCGGCGTCCAGGACGGTCACGACGGAGACGTCGTGGACGGCCTGGGAGCCGGTGGGGTCGTCGTCCAGGACCGCGGTCCGTCGCCCGGTGGTGGCCCGGGCGCGCCGGATGCGCTCGCGCGCGTCCGGCAGGACCAGCGGCGGCGGCAGGGCGCTCAGGACGTCGGCCGTCACGAGACCTGCAGCCCGCCGTTGATGTCGTAGGTCGCCGCGGTGATGTAGCCGGCGTCCTCCCCGAGCAGGAAGGCCATGAGCGCCGCGACCTCGCCGACGCTGCCGACCCGGCGGACCATGACGTCCGCCGCCATCTCCGCCTTGCGCTCCTCGGTGAGCGTGCCGCCCATGATGTCGGTGTCGATGGGCCCCGGTGCCACGCAGTTGACCGTGACGCCGTGCTCGCCCACCTCGCGGGCCAGCGCGCGGGTGAAGCCGATGACCGCGGCCTTGGAGGCGCTGTAGGCGACCTTGGAGTAAGTCCCCCCGCCGCGCTGGGCGGAGATCGAGGAGACGCTGACGATCCGCCCGAGGCCCCGGTCGACCATCCCGCGCAGCACGCGCTGGCTGACGAGGTAGGTGCCGCGGGTGTTGACCGCGAAGACGCGGTCCCACTCGTCCGGGGTCACGTCGAGGAACGGCGTGGGGGAGCTGATCCCGGCGACGTTCGCCAGGGCCACCACGGGGGGCAGCCGGCTCTCGACCTCGGTGATCGCGGCGTCCACCGAGGCGGCGTCGGAGACGTCGGCGGCCACCCCGACGGCCTGGACGCCGTGGCGCTGGGCGATGTCGGCGGCCGCCTCCTGGGAGGCCCCGGCGTCCAGGTCGAGGATCGCGACCGACCAGCCCCGGGAGGCCAGCAGGTCGGCCAGCGCGCGGCCGATCCCGCGGGTGGAGGCTGCGCCGGTGACGACGGCGGTGCGCTCGGCGGGGAACGCCTGCGAGGTGGGAGTGCTCATGGGTGCCTCTCCGGTCGGTCGTCAGGAGCCAGGGACGTGGGCGGCGCGCTGGACGAGGTCCTCGCGGTCCTCCGGGGGGCGCCCGGCGCCGGTCGCCCTCGCGTACAGGAAGGTGGCGACGGCGGTGATGGCCAGCGCCGCGGCCAGCAGGAGCAGCCCGGCGCGCGAGCTCCCGGTGCTCTCGTTGAGCGCCCCGACGGCGTAGGGCGCCACGAAGCCGCCGAGGTTGCCCAGGGAGTTGACGAGCGCGATGCCGGACGCCGCCGCGGCGCCGGCCAGCACGGACGCCGGCATCTCCAGGAAGGGGGCGATGGCGGAGTAGATGCCCATGGCGGCCACGGTGAGGGCGGCCAGCGCCAGGACGGCGTTGACGTCGAGGAGGTAGCCGGAGGCGACCAGGCCCACCGCGGCCAGGGCCATGCTGAAGGAGGCGTGGCCCGCGCGGTCGCGGGTGCGGTCGGAGTGGCGGGTCCAGTAGGCCGTCCACAGCGCGGCGATGGCGTAGGGGACGAAGACGATCGCGCCCACCTGCAGGTAGGAGAAGTCGCCCATGTCGTTGACGATCGTGGGCATCCACAGGCCCAGGCCGTAGATGCCGAAGACGAGGCCGAAGTACAGGGCGGCGAAGGACAGGGCGCGCTTGTCCTTCAGCCCCGCCATGAAGGAGTGCTCCCCGCCGGCCTTCTTGAGCCGGTCCTCGTCGTCCATGGCCTTGACGAGCCACTCGCGCTCCTCCGGCGCGAGCCACTTCGCGTCGCGCGGGCGGTCGGTCATGACGAAGGGCGTGACGCAGCCGAGGATGATCGCGGGGATGCCCTCGATGATGTAGAGCCACTGCCACCCGGCCAGGCCCGCGACGCCGTCCATCTCCAGCAGGAGGCCGGAGATCGGCGCGCCCAGGGCGTTGGAGATCGGCTGGGCGAGGATGAACAGGCCGAGCACGGCGACGCGCTGCGCGGCGGGGAACCAGTAGGTCAGGTAGAGCACGATCGCCGGGAAGAACCCGGCCTCGGCGGCGCCGAGGAGGAAGCGCAGGACGCTGAAGGACGTCGGGCCCTGCACCAGCGCCATCGCGGTGGCGAAGATGCCCCAGGTGATGAGGATCCGGGCGATCCACTTGCGGGCCCCGAAGCGGTGCATGGCGCCGTTGCTGGGCACCTCGAAGATGGCGTAGCCGATGAAGAACATGCCCGCGCCGAGGCCGTAGGCCGCCTCGCTCAGCCCGATGTCCTCGCTCATGTCGAGCTTGGCGAAGCCGACGTTGTTCCGGTCGAGGTAGGCGATGAAGTACAGCAGGACCACGAGCGGCATGATCTTGTTGCGGACCTTGCGCACCGTCCGGGCGCCGAGCTCGTCCAGGGGACGAGCGGCAGCTGGGGATGGGGCCACGGCAACCTCCAGGTGGGTCAGACTCCGTCGTCTGGTGACCTCACAGGTGCTCGACGTCGGCGTCCCCCGGCTCCGCGCGCCTGCTCCGGGGGGTGTACCCCTGATCGGGGCGTTCCACGCCCCCGGCGCGCGTGGCGCTCAGCCGGGGGGTCACGCCCAGCGCCTGAGCGCCCAGCGCTCGAAGACGCCGACCAGGGCGTCGCTGAGCTTGCCGAGCACGGCCAGGGCGATGATCGCGAAGAAGATGCGGTCCGTGCGGCCGTTGTTGGAGCTGTCGCTGAGCAGGAACCCCAGCCCCATCGACGCTCCGAGCAGCTCGGCGGCGACGAGGAAGAGCCAGGCCTGGGCCAGCGCCAGGCGCAGGCCGGCGACGACGGCGGGCACGACCGCGGGCAGCTGGACGCCGGTGAGCAGTCGCACGCCGCGCAGGCCGTACGCCCGGCCGGCCTCGACGAGGTGGCGGTCGACGTGGCGCAGCGCCGAGGCGACCGTCGTGTAGACGGGGAAGAACGCGCCGATCGCGACGAGCACGACCTTGGCGTCCTCGCCGATGCCGACCCACAGGCCCAGCAGCGGCACCCACGCCAGCGAGGGCACCGCGCGCAGGCCGCCGATCGTGGGCCCGAGCAGGGCGTCGGTGACCCGGGAGAGCCCGACGACCGCCCCCAGCGCCAGGCCCAGCGCGCTGCCGATGAGGAAGCCGAGCACCACGCGCTGCACCGAGATCGCGACGTACTGGCCGAGGATCCCGCGCTCCCACAGGTCGGCGCCGGCCCGCAGGACGGTCAGCGGCGGCGGCAGCTGGATGCGGGTGAAGACCTCGGCGGAGACCAGCGCCTGCCACAGGGCGATGAGCAGGAGCGGGACGAGCGCGCCGAGGGCCGCGCGGCCCCAGCGGGGGCCGCGGCGGTCGGGCGCACCGCTGACCACCGCGGGAGCGGAGCCCGCGGTGGTCAGCGACGTCGTGGAGGAGGCGCTCATCAGCCGGCGGCGGGAGCGTCGATGGCGTCGGGGTCGGCGTCCTCGGCGAACTGCGGCTCGAAGAGGCCCTCCAGGGCGTCGTCGACCGCGCCCTGGTCCAGCACGTCGCCGTTGGCGACGAACACCGGGCCGATCTTCTCCAGCACCTCGCGCTGGTCGTCGCCCGGCGCCGGGTCGACGTCGAAGTTGGTCCGCTCGATCACGCTCGTGGCGACCTCCGGAGCGATGCCGGCGACCTCGGAGAGGATCCGCACGGTCTCCTCCGGGTTCTCCTGCACCCACGCGCGAGCGCGCTCGTAGGCGTTGACCACGGTCTGGGCGAGGTCGGGGGAGGTCTCGAGGAAGTCCTCGGTGGCGTTGAGGAAGCCGTAGCTGTTGAAGTCGATGTTCGAGTAGATGATCTTGTCGCCGCTCTCGGCCTCGGCCGCCGCCATGATCGGGTCGAGCCCGGACCAGGCGTCGACCTGCCCGGAGTCCAGCGCGGTGCGCCCGTCGGCGTGCTGGAGGTTCTGCAGGGTCACGTCCTGCGGGGTCAGGCCGCCGGTCTCCAGCGCCTGGAGGAGGAAGAAGTAGGGGTCGGTGCCGGTGGTGGCGGCGATCGACTTCCCGCGCAGGTCCTCGACGCTGTCGATGTCGGAGTCGCCGCGCACGACGACCGCCGACCAGTTCGGCTGGCTGTAGATGTCGATGGTCTGGATCGGGGAGCCGTTGGAGCGGGCCAGCAGCGCCGCCGAGCCGGCCGTGGAGCCGACGTCGATGTTGCCGTTGCGCAGGAACTCGTTGGCCTTGTTGCTGCCGGCCGACTGCACCCAGTTGACCGTCACGCCCAGCGGCTGGAGCTCGGCCTCCAGCCAGCCCTGGTCCTTGATGACGAGGCTCAGCGGGTTGTACGTGGCGAAGTCGATGTCGAGGGTGTCCGCCGAGGCGGTCGCGGCGGCGTCGTCGCCCCCGCCGGAGGCCGGGGCGTCGCCGGAGGCGTCCTCGCCCGCGACGCAGCTGGACAGGAGGAGGACGGCCAGGGGGAGGGCGAGGGCGGCGGGGCGGAGCTTCATCGGGCGGTCCTTCGGCTGGGGTGGGGCAGGGGTCGGGGACGGCGCGCCGCGGGCGCGCCGGGAGCTGCGGGGAGCAGGAGGCCGGCGGGCCTCAGCTGCGGGCGACGCCGAGCTGCTCGAGCAGGTCGGCGCGGAGCTCGGCCAGGCGCGCGTCGCCCCGGTCGCGGGGGCGCGCGACCGGCACGGTGGTGACCGACCGGACCCCGGCGCCGGCGCCCGGCGCCGCGGGGTCGGGGCCCAGGACGACGACCCGGTCGGCCAGGTGCAGGGCCTCGTCGACGTCGTGGGTGACGAGCAGCACCGTGGTCGGCGTCGCGGCCAGGAGCTCGAGGAGGAGGTCCTGCATGCGCAGCCGGGTCAGGGCGTCGAGCGCGGCGAACGGCTCGTCCAGGACGAGGACGCCGGGGCGGCGGGCCAGGGCGCGGGCCAGCGCGGCCCGCTGGGCCATGCCGCCGGACACGCTGCGCGGGCGGTGCCCGGCGAACGCCGACAGGCCCACCTGGTCGAGCAGCTCGGCCACGCGCTGGCGACCGGCGGGCTTCGCCGTGCCGCGGGGAAGCCCCAGGGCGACGTTGCCGGACAGCGAGCGCCAGGGCAGCAGCCGCGGCTCCTGGAAGGCGACCGCGCAGCGGCCGTCGAGGCCGGCCACGGCCGAGCCGTCGAGCAGCACCTGGCCGGCGGTGGGGGCGTCGAGGCCCGCGACGGCGCGCAGCAGCGTCGACTTGCCGCAGCCCGAGGGGCCGAGCAGGGCGACGATCTCGCCCGGCGCGACGTCGAGGTCGACGTCGGCCAGGACGACGTGCTGGCCGAAGGCGCGGGTGACCCCGCGCAGCGCCACGCCGACGGCGGACCCGGGGCGGGGCGCGTCGACGGCGGTGCTGGTCGGGCTGCCGGTCGGGGGGTGGGTGACGGGGTGGGTCACGGGGTTGCTCACGGTGGTGCTCACGGTCTGCTCCTGGACGGGGCGCGCTGGGTCGACCACGGCGGAGGCCGTGGGAGGGGAGGGTGGGGCCCTCAGCGCGGGCAGAGGCCGCTGGCGGTGCGGTGCAGATCGACGTGGGCGCGGCGGGTGAGCCGGATGACGACGCAGCGGAGCACGGTGTTCCTCCATCGGTCCTGGCGGTAGCACCTTCCCCGAGGGGTGGTTGCTGCGGCGTCGCTGAGCCAGGTCTCTCGGCCGCTCTGGATGGTCGGCGCCAGTGAACCCGAGCAGCGGCCCGGGTGTCAACCGCAACGTGTCAGGTGGTGGACGTGCCGTCTCGCCCTGTGAGACGGCGCTCCTGCTCGGCGCGGACCGCGGCGACCTCGTCGCGCAGGTGGGCGGCCTCCTCGAACGCCATCGCCGCCGCGGCCCGGGCCATGTCGCGCGCCAGCTCCTCGCCGAGGCGCGCGAGCTGGGCGTCGTTGCGGTCGGCGAGCTGGACCGGTGACGTGCGCGTCGTGCCCACGCTGCCGTCCGGGCGCAGCACGCTCATCACGGCGGGGGCGTCGCCGATGTGGTGGCGGCGTCCCGTCTCCGGCGCCTTCGGGCGCGGCCTGCGGGCCCGGCTGAGGTCGCGGGCGCGGCTGGACGTCGCCGGGGGCGGCTGCTGCCGCTCGCCCTCACCGCCGCTCGTGCTCACGCCGTGGACGGTATCGGCGCGGCGGGCGGACGGCGTCCCCTGATTGGGTGCGGCTGCGGTGGACGCGGCCCCCGCCCGGCGTCCACGGTGGTCCCGTGGACACCGAGACCGAGAAGCTGGTCGCGGACCTCGTCGAGATGCTCGTGCGCGAGGCCGAGACGAGGTCCTCGTCGCCGACCCCGCCCGCCGGGCCGCTGCTGCCCCGCCCCACCGGGCCGCGCCCGGAGGCCGAGCCGCTGGAGGTCTGGGCCCGCCGCCACGGCCTCGGCTGACGGCCGCGGGGGCTTCTCACGCGGTGGGCGCGGGAGGACCATGGAGGGGCACCGCGCCGCTGCGGCGCCTGGCCCGGCGCCGGGGCGGTCTCCTCCCGGGCCGCAGGAGCGCCGTCATGGACAGGACCCGGCCCAGGGCCGGTCGCACCGTGGTCATCGGAGCCGACGGGGGCGAGGCGTCGCGGTGCGCGCTGGCGTGGGGGGCTCGCTGCGCGCAGCGCCGCGGCTGGCCGGTGCGGGTGGTGCACGCGATGCGCTACCCGACCTTCACCGGCGACGACGCCGCGCTGGAGGGCGAGCTCGTGCGGGCGGTCGAGCGCGCGGCCCGCGAGGCGCTGGCCGAGGCCGAGGACGCCGTCCGTGCGCTCGCGCCCGACGTGGAGGTGAGCGGGCGGCTGGCCGACGACGCACCGCGGCGGGCGCTGCTGGACGAGGTGGGGCCGCAGTCGCTGCTCGTCGTGGGCTCGCGCGGGCGCGGCGACCTCGCGGGGCTGCTGCTCGGCTCGACCAGCCTCTCGGTCGCCGCCCACGCGCCCTGCCCCGTCGTCGTGGCGCGCCGCCCTGAGCCGGCCGGGGCCCGCGGCGTCGTCGTGGGCGTCGACGGGTCGACCGCCTCCCGGGCCGCGCTGGAGGTGGCCGCGGCGGAGGCGGCGCTGCAGGGCGAGCCGCTGACGGTGGTGCACGCGTGCCGCCCGCTCGCCGGGCGACCCGCGGTGTACGCCGAGCCCGCGCTGTCCGCGGGGCGCGAGCAGCTGGCCCGGGTCGGGCGCCAGCTGCTCTCCGACGCCGTCGACGTCGTCCGCCACGCCGCCCCGGGCCTGGAGGTCGAGCAGCGGCTGCTGCGCGGGTCGAGCCCGGCGGCGGCGCTGCTCGAGGCCTCCGACGGGGCGAGGCTGCTCGTCGTGGGCACGCGCGGCCACGGGGCGCTGGAGTCCTTCCTCCTCGGGTCGGTCAGCCACGCCGTGCTGCACCGGGCCGCGGTGCCCGTGGTCGTCGTCCCCAGCCGGGCGGCCTGAGCGAGCCCTGGCCGAACGGCCGAGGCAGCGGCCGCGGAGGTGGCCGCTCGGTCGATGCCCGCCGGCCCCGTCCCGGCCGACGGTGGTGCCATGGCACCCATCCCGACCCCCGCCCCGCCCCCGGTCCTCGCCGGCGAGGGGCTGACCAAGCGCTACGGCCGCACCCGCGCCCTCGACGGCGCGGACCTGGCCGTGGCGGCTGGCGAGGCCGTCGCCGTGATGGGCCCCTCCGGCTCGGGCAAGACCTCCCTGCTGCACTGCCTGGCCGGCATCGTCCGCCCCGACGCCGGCCGGGTGCTCCTGGACGGCGTCGCGGTGCAGGACTGGAGCGAGGCCCGCCGGAGCGAGCTGCGGCGCAGCCGCTACGGCTTCGTCTTCCAGTCCGGCCAGCTCCTCGCCGAGCTGCCCGCCGAGGAGAACGTCGCGCTGCCGCTGCTGCTCGCCGGCGCTGACCGGCGCGAGGCCGTCGCCACCGCCCGCGCCTGGCTGGAGCCGCTCGGCCTGCGCGGGCTGGGCGGACGCCGTCCCGGCGAGCTGTCCGGGGGGCAGGCGCAGCGGGTCGCGATCGCCCGGGCGCTGGTGACCGGTGCGTCGGTGGTCTTCGCCGACGAGCCGACCGGCGCGCTGGACTCGACCACCGGCGCCGAGGTGATGGACGTGCTGCGCGGAGCCACCCGCAGCGCCGGCGCCGCGCTCGTGCTCGTCACCCACGACCCCGCCATCGCCGCCTGGTGCGACCGCACCGTCCTCGTTCGCGACGGGCGCGTCGACGCCCCGGCGCTCGCCCGGTGAGCGCGCTCGCTCTCTCCTGGCGGCTGCTGCGCGCCGGTGGACGCCGGGGCTCGGCCACCACCGCCCTGGCGGCCGCCGGGTTCGCCGTCGCCACCGCGCTCCTCGTGCTCGTCGCCGGCGCCTGGTCCGGGTTCGAGGCCCGCGCCGAGCGCGTGCAGTGGCGCGCGCCCCTGGCGGTGGAGCAGGGGGCCACGGCCCTCCAGCGCACGACCACCACCGCCGTCGACGGGCGGCCGCTCGTCGTGGTCGACCTCGCCGCCACGGGCACCGGTGCGCCGCCGGCCCCGCCCGGCCTGGCGACCTTCCCCGCCCCGGGGCAGACCGCCGTGTCCCCGGCGCTGGCCGACCTCGTCGCCGCCCGCCCCGAGCTCGCGGCGCGGTTCGGGACGGGCGCAGCGCGTGGGGCCGTCGAGCTGGGCCGCGGGGCGCTGGCCCACCCCGACGAGCTCGTCGCCGTGGTCGGCCACGCACCCGGCGACGCCGTGATGACCGCCCCCGCCTGGCACGACCAGCGGCGCCCCGACGCCTACGCCGGGCCCGCGCCGGTCACCGGCTTCGAGGGCACCGGCGCGACCGACGGGCAGGCCGCGCAGTACTCCTCCCTGGCGCTCGTCGCTGCCGTGCTCCTCGTCGTGCCGCTGCTCGTGCTCTGCGGAGCCGCCGCCCGCCTCGGCCTGGCCCGCCGCGACCTCCGGCTCGCCGCCCTGCGCCTGGCCGGGGCGACGCCGCGCCAGGTGCTGGCCATGA
>NZ_JBZYWI010000239.1:0-2565 GCF_058932755.1 Quadrisphaera sp. DVD1 | reverse complement strand
GGCCCACCCGGGCAGGCCCGTGACCAGCCCGGACGGCTCGACGGCGAGGTCGACGCCCAGCACGGGGTCCAGCCCCGCCGCGGCGCAGGCGCTCACGTGCTTGACCGCCCCGTAGAGGCCGTCGCGGTCGGTCAGGGCCAGCGCGTCCATGCCCAGCTCGGCGGCCCGGGCGACCAGCGCCGCGGGCGCGTCGGTGCCGTGGCGCATCGAGAACCCCGACGCCACGTGCAGGTGCGTGAACGGCTCGACCACTGCGGATCCCCCTCCGACCGTGCCGGGCCCAGGGGGGAGGACAGCCCGCGTCGAACACCTGTTCGACTCCGGTGACGCTACACGCCGGCCGGCCCGCGCGGACGCGCGCCCCGCCGGCGCGTCACCCGTTCGGCCCCACCGGGGCGCTCGCGCCCGCTCCCCGGCGCGGGGTGGCCCCGTGCCACCCAGACGGGCACGGGGCCACCCCGTGCGCAGCAGGAGCGGGTGCAGATCCACCCACTGGAGATCGAGTCGTGCCAACCGTTGCCCGGGCGTACGTTCCCCCGAGCCGACGAGGGCACGGAGCGATGGAGGTCCGGGGATGACGAGCACGACACCCACGACGGGAGGCTCCATCCGGAGCCTGATCCCCGCCCGCATCGACCGGCTCACCTGGGCGCCGTTCCACAGCCGGATGATCGCGGCGCTGGGCACGGCGTGGATCCTCGACGGCCTCGAGATCACGATCGCCGGCTCGGTGGGCTCCATCCTGCGCGACGAGGCGACGCTCGGGCTGTCCACCACCCAGGTCGGCCTCCTGGCCAGCGTCTACCTCGTCGGCGAGGTCTTCGGGGCGCTGTTCTTCGGCCGGCTCTCCGACCGCCTCGGCCGCAAGAACCTCTTCATCGTCACCCTCGGGGTCTACCTGGTGGGCAACGCCCTGACGGCGTTCACCTGGAGCGGGGAGGGCCTCGGCCTGGTCTTCCTCTACGCCACCCGCTTCATCGCCGGCGCGGGGATCGGCGGGGAGTACGCCGCCATCAACTCCGCGATCGACGAGATGATGCCGGCGAAGTACCGCGGCCGGGTCGACATCGGCGTCAACGGCACCTACTGGGGCGGCGCGATCCTCGCCACGCTGGGCACGTACTTCCTGCTCAACGAGGTGCACATCAACCTCGGCTGGCGGATCGGCTTCCTCATCGGCCCCGTGCTGGGCCTGGCGATCTGGAACCTGCGCCGCCACCTGCCGGAGAGCCCTCGCTGGCTGCTCATGCACGGCCGCGAGGCCGAGGCGGAGGAGAGCATCTCCTTCATCGAGCGCCAGGTGGAGGCGTCCGGGCAGGTGCTGGCCCCGGTGGACGAGGCGAAGGCGATCGAGATCAAGCCGGCTCCCCCGCAGGGCTACCTGACCCTGGCGAAGGTGCTGTTCCAGACCTACCCCGGGCGGGCCACCCTCGCCGCGACCCTGATGATCACGCAGTCGTTCCTCTACAACGCGATCTTCTTCACCTACACGATCGTCCTGACGGCGTTCTACGACGTGCCGGCGGGCAGAGCACCGCTCTACCTCATCGCCTTCGCGGCCGGGAACCTCGCCGGCCCGCTGCTGCTGGGGCACCTCTTCGACACGCTCGGGCGCCGCAAGATGATCGCCGGCACCTACCTGCTCTCGGGCGCCCTGCTGGCGATCACGGCGGTCATGTTCAACGCCGGGATCCTCAACGCGTTCACCCAGACCCTCGCCTGGGCGATCATCTTCTTCTTCGCCTCGGCCGGTGCCAGCTCGGCCTACCTCACGGCCAGCGAGCTGTTCCCCATGGAGATCCGCGCGCAGGCGATCGCGGTGTTCTTCTCCATCGCGCAGCTGTTCGGAGCGATCGGGCCGGTCTTCTACGGCGCCCTCATCGGCGACAGCGAGAACCCCGACCCCACCAACCTGTTCATCGGCTACCTCATCGGCGCCGGCGTGATGATCATCGGTGGTGTCGTCGACGTCTTCCTGGGCGTGGACGCCGAGGGGAAGTCGCTCGAGGAGGTCACCGCACCGCTGTCCGCGGTGACCAGCCGCCCCCGCGCCACCGGCTGAGACACCCCCTGCACCACGAGGAGGCACCGTGACCACGCCCGCCCGCTTCAAGGACCTGTGCCTGGACGCCGTCGACCACCAGGCCGTCGCCGACTGGTGGTGCGCCGCCCTGGGCTACCGGCGCCGGCCGCAGGCGGACGGGAGCCCGAGGCCCCCGGCGTGGCCGGTGCCGATCGAGGACCCGACGGGGGCGGGCCCGCTGATCTGGGTCAACCCGGTGCCGGAGCCGAAGGCCGTGAAGAACCGCATGCACCTGGACGTCACCGGCAGCACCGAGGAGCTGCTGGCGCTCGGCGCCCGGCTGCTGCGACCGCAGGGCGGTGACGTGGGGTGGGACGTGCTCGCCGATCCCGAGGGCAACGAGTTCTGCGTCTTCGCCCCCGAGCCGCCCGCCTCCTGAGCCCGGTCCGCGGACCGGGCTCAGGAGGCGGCGAGGGGCAGCACCGGCTGCGGGCGCGGGGACCCCAGCAGGTCGGCCACCAGTGCGGTGAACGCCTCGGCGC
>NZ_JBZYWI010000238.1:0-2599 GCF_058932755.1 Quadrisphaera sp. DVD1 | reverse complement strand
CGCTCGAGCCGAAGCCGATCATCCGCACCGGAGCGACGCTAGGTCGACCGGCGGCCGCAGGGCCGCGGCCGCCCCGCCCCTGTGGACGACGGCGCCCGCGGGGCCCCTGTGGGCGGGTGGCGGGTCAGGCGGCGGAGCCGGAGCCCTTCGACGCCGTGCTGGACGCGCTGGAGGTGGTCGAGGAGGCGCTCGCCGCGGGCGCCGCAGCCGGCTTGTCCGCGGGCTTGGCGCTCTCCGTCGACGGGGTCGTCGAGGAGGAGCCGCCGTCGGCGCTCTTGCTCCCCGACCGCGAGTCGGTGCGGTAGAAGCCGCTGCCCTTGAACACGACCCCGACGTTGCTGAAGACCTTGCGCAGCTTCCCCGAGCACTCCGGGCACACGGTCAGGGCGTCGTCGGTGAAGGACTGCTTGACCTCCAGCGCGTGGCCGCAGGTGGTGCAGGTGTAGGCGTAGGTCGGCACAGGTACTCCCTCGGCGTGCTGGCACTCTGGGTGCCGGAGTGCCAGATCCTACCGCCGGAGCGGCCACCGCGTGCGCCGACGGGGCGCGGGGGCGGTGGACGCCGGGTCGCGCCAGGCCGCCAGCCTGCCGCGCTCGCTGAGCGCCCGCAGGCGCTCCTCGGCGGCCACGCGCACGCCCGCGAGGGTGATCACGAGCAGGTCGTCGCCGTGGCGCAGGGGGGTGCGGGCCTCGGGCACCATCGCCTCGCCGTCGCGCACGACGAGGCTGACGTCGGCCCCGCGGGGCAGCCGCAGCTCGAAGACCTCCAGCCCGTGCAGCCGGGAGCCGGGGCCCACGCGCACCTGCAGCACCTCGGCCCCCAGCGCCCCGAGCGGGGAGGACTCCACCTCCAGGTCCACCGCCTCGGCGCGGTGCAGCCCCAGCCGGGCGGCGAGGGCGGGCAGCGTCGGGGCCTGGAGCAGGGTGAAGACCACGACGAGCACGAACACGAGCTCGACCAGCACCTCGCTGCCGGGCACCCCGGTCACCACCGGCACGGTGGCCAGCACGATGGGCACCGCCCCGCGCAGCCCGCCCCACGAGAGGAGCACCTGCTCGCGCAGCGGCACCCCGAACCAGGTCACCGAGGCCAGCACGGACAGCGGCCGCGCGAGCAGGGCGAGCACGAGCCCCACCACCAGCGCGGGCACCAGCTGGGCGAGCAGCTCCGAGGGCGAGACGAGCAGCCCGAGCAGCACGAACAGCCCGATCTGCGAGAGCCACCCCACCCCCTCGGCGAAGCCGCGCACCGCCTGCCGGTGGGGCAGCTCGGTGTTGCCCAGCACGAGCGCGGCCACGTAGACGGCGATGAAGCCGGAGAGGTGGGCCTGCACGGCGATGCCGTAGGCCATGCCGCACAGGCCCAGCACCGCGATCGGGTAGAGCCCCGACGACGGCAGCGCCACCGCCCGCAGCCACCGGCCGCTGGCCCAGCCGAGCGCACCGCCCAGGGCCGCGCCGCCGGCGAGCTCCACCAGGGCCAGCAGCACCAGGAGCCACCAGGGCTCGGACGCCGTCCCCTCCAGGTGCGCGCTCAGCGCCACCACGGCGATGACGACCGGGGCGTCGTTGAAGCCGGACTCGGCCTCCAGCAGGCCGGTCAGCCGCCGCGGCAGGGGCACCCGGCGGAGCACGGAGAACACCGCCGCGGCGTCGGTGGAGGAGACCACCGCGCCCAGCAGCAGCGCCTGCGCCCACGGCAGGTCCAGCAGCCAGTGGCCGGCGGCGGCCACGACGGCGACCGAGACCGCGGTGCCCACCGTGGCCAGCACGGCCGCCGGGGCCACGGCGTCGCGCACGGAGGACCAGCGGGTGGTCAGGCCGCCCTCGACGAGGATGAGCACCAGCGCGGCGTAGCCGAGCACCCGGGTGAGCGCGTAGTCGTCGAACTGGACGCCGAGGCCGTCCTCGCCCAGCGCGACGCCGAGGGCCAGGTAGAGGAGCAGCGAGGGCGTGCCGGTGCTCGCCGAGAGGCGGACGGCGACCACGGCGACCACGAGCACGGTGGCGCCGATGAGCACGCCGAGGTCGAACTGCTCGATGCTCATCGGCTGCTCATCGGCTGCTCACCGAGGGCCTCCCGTCGTCGTTCGGCGGTGGCCAGGGGGTGCGGCCAGACTACTGGCCGGAGCCGCCCGCGGGCAGGTCCCGCCAGGAGGTCGGCGTCAGGGCGGCGTGGACCCGGACGTCGTGCGGCTCGATCGGCACGGCCCCGGCGGGCAGCACCTCCTCGGGGTGGACGACGGCCGCGAGCAGCGGCCGCCGAGGCGGCGGGGAGCCCGGCGGGGGAGCCAGCAGGGCGGCCAGCAGGGCGGCCAGCGTGCGGTCGTAGTGGCCGCCGCCCTGCCCCAGGCGCACGCCGCCGGCGTCCACCGCGAGCGCCGGCAGCAGCACCACGTCGGCCTGCTCCAGCGACGCGGTGACCCCCGAGCCGGCCCCCTCGTCCACCCGCCACGCCAGCGGCCCGTCCGCGGCCACCACCACGGGCAGCAGGACGACGAGCCCGCGCGCCCGCAGCGCCGTGCGCAGGGCTGCGGTGCCGGGCTCGGTGGGGGTCGAGGCGTAGGCGGCCACGACGGCCCCAGCCGGCAGGGCGGCGA
>NZ_JBZYWI010000237.1:0-2630 GCF_058932755.1 Quadrisphaera sp. DVD1 | reverse complement strand
CCGTGCAGGCGGGCCATGAGCACGTCGTCGGCGTTGCCGCGCTGCACGCGCAGGCTCACCCAGTCGTCGGCGGGGCGGACCGGGTGCGTCGTGGTGCGCTCGCCGCGCACCAGCGACCAGCCGGCCCGGCGCACGCGCAGCGCCAGGTCGGCGTCCTCGCGGTAGGCGCGGGGGAAGCGCTCGTCGAACCCCGCGACGGCCTCGAGCGCCGCGCGGCGGTAGGCCATGTCGGCGGTCGCCCACGCCGCGGTCTCCAGGCCCGCGGTGCCGCGCTCCCAGTCGGTGGGCCGCCGGTCCGCCGGCAGCGGCACGTGCAGGCGCCCCTGGGTGGCGCCGGTGCGCTCGTCGCAGGCGGCGAGGTCGGCGGCCAGGGCGTCGGCCCAGCCCGCGGGGAGCTCCACGTCGTCGTCGAGGAAGGCCACCCACGGCGCGCTCGTCACCTGCCAGCCGAGGTTGCGGGCGGCCGCCGGGCCGCGGCCGAACGAGCGCACCACCCGCGGCGACCAGGACAGCGCCCCCCGCAGCTCCAGCGGCGGGGCGGCGGGGTCGGGCCGGTCGTCGGCGACGACGACCTCGACCGGCGCGGGGCCGGTCTGGGCGGCGAGGGTGTCGAGCAGGCGCTGGAGGCTGGGCCGCCCGACGCTGGGGACGACGACCGCGTACGAGCCGGGCTCGGCCGCCGTCACGCGCCGGCCCCGGACCCGGCGAACAGCTGACCGCGCCGCACCAGGTGCGGCCCGAGCACCAGCGCGTCCACCGGGGCGGAGCCGAAGAGCTCCAGGGCGTCGCGGGGGTCGTCGACCATCGGGCGCCCGGCCGTGTTGAGGCTCGTGTTGACGAGCACGGGCAGGCCCGTGCGCTCGGCGAAGGCGCGGATCAGCGCGGCGACGGCCGGGTTCGTGGAGTCGTCGACCGTCTGGATCCGGGCGGTGCCGTCGACGTGCACGACGGCGGGGATCCGCTCGCGCCACTCCGGGCGCACGTCGTGGACGAAGAGCATGTAGGGGCTGGGGAACGGCCCGTCGGTGAAGATCTCCTGCGCGCGCTCGGTGAGCACCATCGGGGCCACCGGGCGGAACTGCTCGCGGCCCTTGACGTCGTTCATCCGCTCGACGTTGCTCTCGTGGCCGGGGTGGGCCAGCAGCGAGCGGTAGCCGAGCGCTCGCGGGCCGAACTCGGCGCGGCCGGTGAACCAGGCGATGACGCCGTCGGCCGCGAGGATGTCGGCGACCTCGCCGGACAGGTCGGCCGGGGTGGTGAAGTCGACCTTGGCGCGGCGCAGCCAGTCGGCGAGCTCGTCGTCGCTCCACGAGCGGCCCAGCGCGGCCGTCCCCATCGGCGAGGGGACCTCGCCGTGCTCGGCGCTGATCTGCAGCGCCGCGCCCAGGGCGGTGCCGGAGTCGCCCGCGGCGGGCTGGACCCAGACCTCCTCGAACGGGCTGTTCCGCCAGATCTTCGTGTTCGCCACGCAGTTCAGCGCCGTGCCGCCGGCCATCGTCAGCAGCCGGTCGCCGGTCTGCTCGTGCAGCCAGGTGGCGAGGTCGACGAGGACCTCCTCGGTCAGCGCCTGCACCGAGGCGGCGAGGTCGGCGTGCTCGGGCGCCCAGTCGGTGGCGTCGGGGGAGCGGCGCGGCGCCCAGCGGCTCCAGTCGAGGTCGGGCGCGACGAAGCCGCCCTCGCCGGTGGCGTGCACGTGCTCGCGCAGCTCGGGCAGGTGGCGCGGCGTGCCGTAGGAGGCCAGCGCCATCACCTTGAACTCGTCGGAGGAGCGCAGGAAGCCCAGGTGGTCGGTGAGCGACTCGTAGAGCAGGCCCATCGAGTGGGGGAGCTCGGTGGTGGCCAGCACCTCGAGCTTGCCGTCGACGTAGCGCCCGGACAGGTGCGAGCCGCGCTCGCCGCGGCCGTCGAGCACGAGGACGCTGCCGGTGGCCGAGGGGCCGGCCAGGCCCGAGGACGCCGCGTGGGCGACGTGGTGGGGCACGTGGACGACCTTGGAGCGGTCGAGGCCCGGCAGGGCCGTGGCGATGAAGCCGGGGGCCTTCTCGGCGTACATCACCCGCAGGTGGTCCCACGGGTCGGACAGGCCCATCTCCTCGGCCGGGCGCGTCATCGCGGGGTCGAAGGCGTAGGCGACGGCGTCGAGGTCGGCCGGGGTCAGCCCCGCCTCCTCCAGGCACCAGCGCATGGCCAGCTCGGGCAGCTCCCAGGCGGAGAACGGCACCGGCCGCTTGCCGTGCTTGCGGCGGCTGAACCGCTCCTCCTCCGCCGCCGCGACGACCTTCCCGTCGACGACGAGGGCCGCCGAGGAGTCGTGGAAGACGGCGTTGATCCCGAGCACCTTCATACCTGCTTTGTATCTGACGGCGCCGACAGCGGCCCGTCGGGGCCGCTCGGATCACCCGGCTGAGCAGGGCGGCCGTGCGCTGCGCGGCGCCGCGTGAGGTAGAACGGCCCGGTGACGACGACTGCTCCCGCTCCCCGCGCGACCCCCTCCGCCGACCGCCTCCCCTCCCTCTGGCTGGACGGCGCCGAGGCCGTCTCGACCGGCGCGCGGGTGCTGCCCACGACCGACCCGGCCACCGGGCGCCCCGGCCCGGACGTGGTCTGCGCGAGCGACGCGGAGGTCGACG